>JASLHV010000143.1 GCA_030153205.1 Roseiarcus sp.
TCGACGCGCTCGACCTCGAGGCCGATGCGCGTCAGCGTCGCAACGATCGAGCCGAGCGAAGCCGAAGTGTCGAGATGATCCTTGAGCCAGGAGAGGGTGAATTTCATTCCTGTGTCCAGCCGTTACGGTCGTTTTTTTACAAGTAAGCATGCAGCGCGTTCGAGACTCACGGCGTTGGGGAGCGCCTTAACGTCAGCGATCGCTGACTCGGCGGTGCTCACCAATGCTTCGGCATCCGACCTTCGTCTGAGCGTTGTCGCGGGATCGTAGTCCGCCGCATGCCGTGCGTCTTGCAATTGAATGAACGCTGCGGCGATGCGCCCGACGTTGGCGTGCAATTGTCTGACATCCTGTCGGTTGAATTCATCCTTCGCTCGCCCGTGTTCTAGACCGCGATAGATTCGACGCCATGCCTGAGAATCCCGCTTCGTCACCCCTATAAGATTATCGGCGCACAGCGTCGCGAGCGCATGGAACAACGCATAGTAAGCATCGCTGACCGCGCGACGCAGAAAAACCGATCGCACGCGCCTCGGAGCGTCTAAGCCAGCGCTGGCGCGTCTGAGGAGATCTTTCTCCATTATCTCGCAGCGGCTTTACGTCGTGTCTTTTTCGGCGGTGCGAAGTCGTCCATCACAGGTTTTCCGCCCGCGTACACATGCCGAACGTGAACAAATCGATTGTCGCCTTCCCGAGCCAATTCGTTCATCGCTTGGACGACCGCGTCCAAAAAGACCCTTGGCTGAAGCTTTGGCGCTCGAGGACGATATTGTGCGGTCGCTCGAATAATGGGGTCCCCATCATGATCGAACGCTCCCTCGACTTCCAACCGGACCAACCCGAAAGGCGTGAGCGCACGCGTCAGAATTGGTTCGACAATTTCTTTAGCTCGAATGTCATTCATGTTTTCTAGCCCGTCTCAACCGCGGACAGAGCGCCTCCATGCTATCCGCTCAAACCTCCCGCCAGCGTCGGCAAGTCCAACGGCCTGAAGCCGTAATGGTCCAGCCAGCGTACGTCCGCCTCGAAGAAATCACGCAAATCCGGCAGGCCGTATTTCAACATGGCTATACGATCGATGCCCATGCCCCAGGCGTAGCCCTGCCACACATCGGGATCGAGGCCACAATTGCGCAAGACATTGGCGTGGACCATGCCGCAGCCGAGAATCTCGAGCCAATCCTCGCCTTCGCCAAAGCGAATTTCGCCCCCGGACCGCCGGCATTGAATATCCACTTCCACGGAAGGCGACGTGAAAGGGAAAAAGCTCGGACGAAACCGCATGGCGATCTTCGGAACTTCGAAGAACGCCTTGCAGAATTCCTCCAGCACCCATTTGAGCTGGCCGAGATTGGCGGTCTTGTCGATCACCAAGCCTTCGACCTGATGGAACATCGGCGTATGGGTCTGGTCGAAGTCCGTACGGTACGTCCGGCCCGGGCAGATCACACGAATCGGCGGCTGTTGCGCCAGCATGGTGCGCACTTGCACAGGGCTCGTATGGGTGCGCAGGAGCTTGCGTTCGCCCTTCTCGTCCGGCGCGAAGAAGAACGTATCGTGCATGTCGCGCGCCGGATGGCCGGGCGGAAAGTTGAGCTTGGTGAAATTGTAGTCGTCGCTCTCGATGTCCGGCCCTTCCGCGACCGAGAAGCCCATATCGGCGAAAATCGCGGTCAGTTCGTCGGTGACTTGCGTGATCGGATGGATGCGGCCGGTTTCCAGGCCCCTGACGCGCGACGGCAACGTTACGTCAACCGCCTCGGCAGCGAGTTGGGCTTCGCGCGCCACAGCTTTGAGCGCGGCCTTGCGCAGCGCCAAAGCCGCGCTCACCTTGTCCTTCAGCCCATTGATCGCGGCGCCTTGAACCTTGCGCTCTTCCGGCGTCATTTTGCCGAGGCTCGCCAGCAAGGCGGAAATCGCCCCTTTCTTGCCGAGCGCGCCGACCCTGACCGCTTCGAGCGCGGCCTCGTCGGCCGCCCCATCGATGGCGACGAGGATCTGCGATTCAAGTTTGAGAAGATCAGTCATGGGGATTTAAGCATCTGGCGGGCGACTATTCTCACGCGATCAATGGCTTGTCGAGATTGCATATCCGGGACGAAAAAGCCCGCCTGAGAAGGCGGGCTTTTCATCGAGACGCAGGGCCTCTTCGTCAAGCCGCCTTGGGCAGATGGCCCTTGGCCTGTTCGACAATGGCCGCAAAAGCGGCCGGCTCGTGAATGGCGAGTTCCGACAGCACTTTGCGATCGACTTCGATTCCGGCCGTGGTCAGGGCCGAGATGAAGCGGCTATAGGTGAGGCCATGCTCGCGCACGGCGGCGTTGATGCGCTGAATCCACAGCGCCCGGAACTCGCGCTTGCGGTTCTTGCGGTCACGATAGGCGTATTGCATCGCCTTTTCGACCGCCTGCTTGGCGACTCTGATCGTGTTCTTGCGCCGGCCGAAATAGCCCTTGGCGGCGCGTAAGGTTTTCTTGTGCTTGGCGTGGGCGGTTACGCCGCGTTTAACGCGTGACATCTCGATCTCCTCGGAAACTTATGGAAGGCAGCGGTCAGCCGTTGGGCAGAAAGTATTTCTTGACCTTCTCGCCGTCGGTCTTGAACAGAACAGACGTGCCGCGCAGATTGCGGATCTGCTTGTTGGTTCGCCTGATCATCATGTGCCGCTTACCGCTCTGGGCGTAGATGACTTTGCCAGTTCCGGTGATCTTGAAGCGCTTTTTCGCGCCCGACTTGGTCTTCAGCTTGGGCATTTGGCTCTCCTCGAGGGGTTGACCCCTCTTCATCTGCGGACGCTACAAGCGCCCGTTCGCATCGGCATGAGCGAAAAGAACCGCCACGGCAGCCCTTACCTGGCCGGGCGGTTCGAAGGCGCGTCTATAGGGGCAAGTCGGCAAAGACGCAAGAAGTCCGGCAAACAAAGACCGCCCGATTGCGTCGATTAAACCCTCTAGGCAATTACTGCGCCGACGAATAATCGGCGAAAAAGGCCACTCCTCTGTCGGCGGCGAACGAGCGCATATGACCGCCGTCGCTAACCCGTTGTTTCATTAAAAGAATTTGACATATTATCTTTCATCGCAAAAATTTCGGCGGCGGTCCCTGTCGCGCAACGACTACTTAAGCCATTTCGGTCATCGTGACGGCAAGCTTTACAGCGTTGTCGTGCATGCGTTTTTCCACTGCGGCTAGGCGTCTTTTTGCGTCGAGATCAGGCATTGGCCTGATGCTTTACTTGGCGCTTTGCGCTTTCTTGGCGGCGGCGGTCGGTTTCGGTTTTTATTATTCAAGCCTTGCCTGGTTCAAAGAACATAAGAGCCAGGAAGAAGTGACGACACTGCGCCTCGTCGATACTTTTGTCGCCAATTATTCGTCCTTGCGGAAACAATTCGGCGCCGACGCGCCGGTTCCCGCGACCTTCCGCGCCCATGCGATCGACGCTTTCAACGCCAAGAACGGCGCGGGCGAAAGCTTCCGCGTCCGCGCGGTCGGCCGCGCCGGGCGGGAGATTGTCACGCCCCCGTCCGACGCTGAAATGGCGCAAGCGATCGAGCGTTTTGCACGTTCGCCAGAACCGAAGCCCGAATCTGGCTTGATGACCGTCGACGGAAGATTGATCTTCCGAACGCTCTATCCCTCACTCGCCAGCGAACAAAGCTGCGTCGACTGCCACAACAAGTTGCAGCCGAACCAGAATTGGCGTCTCAACGATGTAGTCGGCGCCTTCGCCGTCGACACGCCGGCCGACGGTTTTCTTCACGCGATCTTTTTGCAAAGCATCGGCGCCGGCTTCGCCCTGTTTCTCGCCTTGATGACGGTTGGCGTTATTTTTGCTGTCTTGAACTTGCGCCATTCCATGGAGCGGGAAGCCGCGACTTCTGAGGTCGGCCGCGCCAAGACGTTCCTCGATACGATCATCGAAAACATGCCGCTCCTGGTCACGGTGAAGGAAATGCCGGAGCAGCGCTACACTTTGGTCAACCGCGCCGCCGCGGCCATCTTCGAGTTCCCGCGCGAAGACGTCCTGGGTAAACGGACGCATGACATTCTCCCCAAACCGCTTGCTGATATGCTCGTCGCGAAAGACGACGAAGCGATGAAGCATGAAGGCGCCCCGGAAGTCTTCGAGCATCGCGTCACGAACAATCGTCTCGGCGAACGCGTGATGACGACGCGAAAGGTCCCCATCGCCGGCCAAAACGGCGGCGCGTCGTACCTCCTATCGATTTCGGAAGACATTACGGAGCGAAAGCGCGCGGAGGAGCAGGTCGTCTATCTTGCTCGTCACGACGCTTTGACCGCCTTGCCGAATCGCGTCGCCTTCCTCGATCAACTCGAGACGACGGTTTCTGGCGCCGGTGAGTCGCCGTTCGCTGCGCTTTGCCTTAATCTCGATCGCTTCAAGGAGATCAACGATCTTTTCGGCCACGCTGCCGGCGACGCGGTGTTGCGCGAATGCGCTCGCCGGCTGCAACTCCCCGACGGCCGTGTCGTGATCGCCCGGGTTGGCGGCGACGAATTCGGCGCCATTTTGCCGGAAGGTGAAATGCCCCGCGCGGCCGAGACGCTCGCCGGAAAGTTCATGGCTTGCTTCGACAATCCTTTCATCATCGACGGCGAGCCGGTGCAAATCCGCGCCAGTATCGGCGTCGCCGTCTATCCCACCGACGGTTCCGATGCGACAACCTTGCTCGCCAACGCGGACGCGGCGCTCGACCGCGCCAAGGAATATCGTGGCGTGGTGCGATTCTTCTCGACAGAAATGGATGAGCGCCAACGCAGACGTCGCGCCTTGCAGCACGAGCTCGGCTCCGCGCTCGCCAAGAACGAATTGCTCTTACATTATCAGCCGCTCGCGCTGATCAATGGCGAGATCATGGGCTTCGAGGCTCTGATGCGCTGGCGGCGCGAATCGGGCGATTTCATATCGCCTGGAGAATTCATCCCGCTCGCCGAAGAAAACGGTCTGATCCTTGAGATCGGCGAATGGGGTCTCCGGAAAGCTTGTCAGGAAGCGGCGTCTTGGGCGGCGCCGTTGCGGATCGCGGTCAATCTGTCGCCAGTCCAGTTCCGGCACGGCGACTTGCCCGGCATGGTTCACGCCGCGCTGCTCGAAAGCGGCCTATCGCCGGACCGCCTCGAAATCGAAATCACCGAGGGCGTGTTGCTCGGCGATTCTTCGCGGGCGCTGTCAATCCTACGCCGGCTCAAAGCGCTCGGCGTACGCATATCCATGGACGATTTCGGCACCGGCTATTCATCCCTTTCCTACTTGCAATCCTTCCCCTTCGACAAGATCAAGATCGATCGCGCTTTCATCTCAAATCTCGAAGGCAATAATCAATCGGCCGCCATTGTCACGGCGATGATTGGTCTGGCGCGCGGCCTTGGCCTGCCGGTGCTTGCCGAAGGCGTCGAAACCGAGAAGCAATTAGCCTTCCTCGCCAATGAATATTGCGACGAGGTGCAAGGCTATCTGATCGGCAAGCCGCGACCGATCGAAGATTATGCGGCGCTCCTGACCGTTCTTCCGGAGCAGCTTCGTCGCATGGGCGAGCGGATGGGCGCGACGCCAGGACGGCCGCGCGCGGCTTTAGGCTAGCCAGAAACCGCCGCGCAGCAAATGTTTATCGCCTCAGTTCAATGACGATGCGTCGGCGGCCGTATCGGCTCCAACGGCGCGATGATTTCGGCGCGGCGCGGCTCGAACCATGGCGGCAGGAGCAGCTTTTCGCCGAGCCGATCCTTCGGTTCGTCGACGGCAAAGCCAATGTCGGAAGTCGCCACTTCGCAGAGAATGCCGCCCGGCGAGCGACAATAGATGGAGTGGAAATAATTGCGGTCCTTGATTTCGGAAACGTCGGTATAGCCGATGCCCTCGAGATGGGCCTTGATCTCGGTTTGCTCTTTTTCCGTCGGCACGGCGAAAGCGATGTGATGGACAAGGCCTTGCGCGAAGGTCCAACTGCCTTGCGGCAGATCAGGCTCGTGCAATAGGTCGACCGTCTTGGTCGCCCCGCCCTTGCCAAGGATCAGACGCGTGTAACGCTCGTGCGTTCCATCCTTCTTGAAGCCGAGACCGTCGACGAGGAAGCGCACTTGCTCTTCGACGTCGCGTACCGACATGACCGCGCTATGGATGCCGCGACTGGCGACATCCGCCGAAATCTCATCTGTCGTCGGCGCGTCGCGCTTGTCGTTGGCGTCCTCGATCAATTCGAATTCGAGACCGGCGGGATGCGAGAAGTGTAAGGTCTTGGCGCCGAAGCGCTCGCCAATCTCGCCGTGCTCGACTTTGCGATGTTTGAAATGGTCACGCCAGAATTTCAGCGAGCCGGGCGGCACGGAAAAGCCGGTCCTCTTGACCTGGCCGGAGCCTTTCTTTCCCGTCAGTCCGGCCTGCTTAAAGGGAAAGGTCGTCATGACGGAGCCGATTTCGGCGTTCTTGTTGGCGTAATAGAGGTGGTAGATCGGGGCCGTGCCGTCGAACAGCACGGTCTGTTTGATCATCCGCTGCCCGACGACTTGGGTGAAGAAATCGATGTCTTCCTGCGCGGCGCTGGCGCCGGCGGTGACATGATGAATGCCATCCACTGCATAGGTCACGGGCGTCCTCCCTCATAAACCGCGGCTCTGAACCGGGCTGATCTAATGAGGATATTCGCTCCGTTTTCTGATTTGATGCATTTGTTTTTTTGCGCCCCCCGCTTTGTCGTTTTGCGCGGAGCGGTTGGCGCGCGGCGGACCAGGGGCGTAAGGAGACCCGATGAACGAGACCGCACCGCGCTCCGCGATCCGTTTGACCGCCCGCGCGCTCCTCGTCGGCGATCGCATCGACACGGCCGGTCTGGAGCGGCCGGACATGATCGCCGCCTCGCCGCTCGCCTTTCGGGCGGGGGCCAATGGCTTGGTCGCACTCTTTCGTTTTGGCGTTGCGGTCATGGTTGGCCTGTCGCCGCTTGAAGAAGAAGACCTTCTGGCGAAACTGAAGTTGCGCGCGACCGGCCCGAGCGCACGCGGCGATGACGAAACCGCGACCGTCGAAATCGCGACCGAACTCGACGATCGCGCTCCGCCGGGCGGTCCGATCCAGATGAAGGACTTATCGCAAGAGCGATTTCTCGTTCTTGCGGACGCACTCGCCAAGACGGTGGCGCTCGGCCGCGACGAACGACAGGTCAATGCCGTGTTCGACGTGATCGAACCGTTCGCGGCCAAACTGGCCCATAGCGGCCGCACACCGTTCCGACGCGCCGCGATGTTGAAGCTGATCGGTCAGGCCTTGCTCGTCCAGCATCGCGTCTCAGGCCGCGTGGCGGTCGAGGAGAAGCCGGACGTCCTCTGGGATCGGCCCGACCTCGAGCGCCTTTATGCCCGCCTCGAAGACGAGTACGAGCTCAAGGAGCGCGCCGCCGCGCTAAAGCGCAAGCTCGATGTCATCGTCGAGACCGCCCATGCCTTGACCGACATCATCGACGCCGATCGAGCGACGCGGCTGGAGGCGACGATCTTGATCTTGATCGTCGTCGAGGTCGGGCTCGCGCTTTATCAGATATTCGCCGTCGGCCACGCGCATTGAACGCGGCTAAGGCTCGCGAACCTCAATCGCTTTCGCCTTGCGCGCCACTTTCGACAAATTGCGTCAATTCCGTGATCTCGAACCGCCTTTGGCAAGGTGACCCCGCCCTGTGGCCGGGCGCGTCGGGGGACTTATTGGCCTTCGCCGTAACGGTAGATGCGCGCAGCCCTTCCCCGCCGCCCGTTTCTCCGCTACAAGGCGCGCCGCCTTCCAGCGGGCGCCGCGGCGCTCTCTTAAAGGGATGGCGGGGCTATCAAGCCTTGCTCAAAGGACGGGCCGCGGCTGCTAGGAGGCTGACGGCGCGGCCTTTTTTTGTGCGTCGACGACAAGCATTTAGCGCCGTTCTCCGAAAAGACCGGCGCTCCGAGGACCCATGCCGAAGCGGACAGATATTTCGACGATTTTGATTATCGGCGCAGGCCCGATCGTCATCGGCCAAGCGTGCGAATTCGACTATTCGGGCGCCCAGGCCTGTAAGGCGCTGCGCGCCGAGGGTTATCGGATCGTCCTTGTCAATTCCAACCCGGCGACGATCATGACCGATCCGGAATTGGCGGATCGGACTTATGTCGAGCCGATCACGCCGGAGATCGTCGCCAAGATCATCGCCAAGGAGCGCCATGCGGCGCCGGGCGGCTTTGCGCTTCTGCCGACCATGGGCGGCCAGACCGCGCTCAATTGCGCGCTGTCGCTTAAAAAAATGGGCGTCCTCGAAAAATACGGCATCGAGATGATCGGCGCGACCGCCGAGGCGATCGACAAAGCCGAAGACCGCGAATTATTCCGCGAGGCGATGATCAAGATTGGCCTCGAAACGCCCCGTTCGCACCACATCAAAACATTGTCCGCTGCGCTCACTGCGCTCGACGACATCGGCCTGCCGGCGATCATACGGCCGTCCTTTACGCTTGGCGGAACGGGCGGCGGCATCGCCTACAACAAGGCCGAATTCATCGAGATCGTCGAACGCGGCATCGACGCTTCGCCGACCAGCGAAGTACTGATCGAAGAAAGCGTGCTCGGCTGGAAAGAATACGAGATGGAGGTTGTCCGCGACAAAGCGGACAATTGCATCATCGTCTGCTCGATCGAGAACATCGATCCGATGGGCGTGCACACCGGCGATTCCATCACCGTCGCGCCGGCGCTGACCCTTACCGATAAAGAATATCAGATCATGCGCGACGCCTCGATCGCAGTCCTGCGTGAGATCGGCGTCGAGACGGGCGGCTCGAACGTACAATTCGCCGTCAATCCGGAAGACGGGCGGATGATCGTCATCGAGATGAACCCCCGCGTCTCGCGCTCCTCGGCCCTCGCCTCCAAGGCGACCGGTTTTCCGATCGCCAAAGTCGCCGCCAAGCTCGCCGTCGGCTACACGCTCGACGAGATCGCCAACGACATCACCGGCGGCGCGACGCCGGCCTCGTTCGAGCCGACGATCGATTATATCGTCACCAAAATTCCGCGCTTCGCGTTCGAGAAATTTCCCGGCGCCGATACGACGCTGACCACGGCGATGAAATCGGTCGGCGTGGCAATGGCCATCGGGCGCACCTTCGCGGAATCCCTGCAGAAGGCGCTGCGCTCGCTGGAGACTGGCCTCACTGGTCTCGACGAGATCGAGATCGAGGGTCTCGGCAAGGGCGACGACGCCA
>JASLHV010000146.1 GCA_030153205.1 Roseiarcus sp.
GAGCCATGCGGCCTGAGCGACGCCGATGAGGAGAGCGTCGGACGAATCATTGCTGATCTTGATCCCTTTTTGCGATAAGACGCGCTGCGCTGAGGCTGCGGGATCGCCTTGCGCGGCGGCGTTTGGATCGACGTCGCGGAGCAAGAGGCGCAATGCCTGCGCCTTATCTTTCGGGGCCATGGCGGCGAGGCGCTGACGCGCTTGCTCGGCAGGTTCGAGCCGGTTCACCGCGGCGGCGGCCCGGGCGTAGTAATAACCGGCTTGAGCATTGTCGCTGGCGCCGCCTTTGCCGGCCATGACAAGATCGCCAAGATTCAAAGCGCCCCAAGCATCGCCTCGGTCGGCCGCAATCGTGTACCATCGCCGCGCCTCGGCGAAATCGACCGGCACGCCGACGCCCATGAAATATAGACGCCCGATATTGGTCGGAGCTTCCGGGTGACCAAGCTCATAGGCTTGTTTGAAATATTTCATCGCCTTTGCGGGATCCTTATCGCCGCCGACGCCTTCGAGGGCGGCCCATCCCAAATTATCAATGCCATAGATATCGCCTCGTGCGGCCGATTCTTCCCAATATCGGCGCGCCAGTTCGGGATTGGCCGGCACCGTCTCGCCCCTCTGGTACATGCGCCCGAGAGAATTCATCGCGAACGTGTGTCCCCTGCGAGCAGCAATTTCAAAGAGTCCGCGCGCCTTTTCAAGATCCTTGGCGATGCCTCGACCCTCATAGTACATCTGCCCGAGTGATTGGATGGCGTAAACGTCGCCACTCGCCGCCGCCTTTTCGAGCTCCTCTTTTCCGCGCTCGTAATTGACCGGCGGTACGTAGATATCGTGATAGCCCAAAGCCCATTGCGCGCGGATATACCCAAGATCGGCCGCTTTATGAAACGCGGCGACCGCTTCGCTATCTCGTCCCAAAGCCGCATAGACCCGGCCGATCTGATAGTTGAAGCGACCGGAGTTCGGGCGCGCCTTGATCGCGAGCTCGCAAGAGGGCAGGGCCGCGGCGGCATCGATTCGTCCTAGCAGGACGCCTTTGGCTACGCCCTGCGCGTCAAACTTGTCGCCAGCGAGCCGATCGCACTCCGTCTCTTGGACGTCGATGCCGATCTTGACCTCGCCATTGGAGCCATCGGCCAGGGTGAACAGCGCGTCTGTGTGTTTGCCTTCCGTACCGGGCGGCGCTTCGAAACTGAGGTGAGACAAATCGGCAATATCGAGCGAGCGTCCCTTTTCGATAACCCTGTCGCCCAGCAAAATTTGCCCGAACGGCGCGTCGGACGCGAGCTGCAGCTTCTGCCCCGCGCTATGCGAGGGAACTGGAAGAGGCTGATGGTAGACGAGGTTCGGACCAAGCCCGATTAGTGAGACCGCCGATGCGCTAATGTTGATCGCAGTGTGCTCCAAGGGCGGCGTAGCCAAGGCTTGCGCTTCCAAAGAGGGACCCTTTGCGCTGTTTCGGCTGATCGATACCAATCCGAGGTCGCTATTGCCCCAGACGTCGCTCACGCGGTAGCTGAATGAATCCGGTTCATTCGGGCTGTCGCTCTCGTAAGCGACGCGGGCGAAATCGGCGGCGGAAAGGACCGCGTTGTCGGCGATTTCGAGCGCCCCAAGCACGAGATGGCCGTGGGATGGCGCATGTTCGATCTTGACGTCCACCGCGCCGCCTTCGGGTTGCGTCGGCGCTTTTAAGCGCAGCGGCTGCGCTGCGGCGTCTTGAGAGAGTTCGACTTGGGCGAGCTTGTCGAAGGTCGGCGGCGGTCTTTTCGGGACGAGGTAAAAATCGCCGAGCAACGAAGAATTGTCCCAGGGCACTTGTACGTCGTTGGTCTGTTGCTTGACATAGGCGCGCACGCGGCTGAGCATCTGCCGAATATCAATGTTCGGCGTCGCGGCATAACGCAAGAAACCGTCCGTAAAGGGGCTGACGACGCCCAAACCGTCGTGAGCGACATCGCCGGGCGAGGTCGAGAATACAATCAACGAACCGTTGGCGGGCGTGAGTTTCGCGAGGCCCCGCGATGCGCCTTGGGCTTGCGGCGGCGAGAACGCGTTTTCGAATGGATTGTCGCGGCAGGCGTCTAAAAACAGAAGTTGAACCTTCGCCCCAGCTTGACGCATGGACGAACTGACGTCCTGCAATGCGATCGTGTCCAGCGTAAGGCTGCGGGCGCCGTCGATTTTCGCGGAGACCGGAACGATGTAGTTCACGTCGCCAACCTGCGCGGCGTGACCGGAATAATAGAAGAGAGCGACGTCGGCGCCGTTGATTTCCGCGGAGAAGCGGCGAATCGCGACCTCCATCCCTATCTTGTCGACATCCGTCAAAACGACGACGCTGAAATCCAGAGTTCGCAACAGATCTGCGACTTTTGCAGCGTCGCTCGGCGGCGTTCGCAAGCGCGGCGCGTTTTGATAAGCGGCGTTGCCCATGACCAGCGCCACGCGCCGTTCGGCATAGGCGGAGTCGACGCCGAGCGAGAAAGAAAGCGCGACAACGGCGAGAGCGAATATCTTGCCTGTACGTCGCCTCCGCGCTGTGCGCTGCGGAGGCTTCTTATCATTGGACGATTGCATGGCTTCAGAAGACATCGGCAGAAACCTTCAGCCAGTCGTCGAGGGTCATCATACGCATGCCGAGCTTTTCGTAATCGACGCGCAGATACCCGCCAGGTCCTTCCAAAACCGCCTCAGGATAGACCGACATGACTTCCTGAGCCATCACGCCGACGAAGAGCGGACCACCCCAGACATATTGGAAGCTGTAGAGCGTGAGACCATTGGCGGCCGTGCCGATGCGACGAATACGCCTCTTCAATCGACGATCGGACCAGCCGCCACCGCCGCCACCGCCGCCACCGCCGCTACCGCCATGTTGCATAAACTGGTCCTGGACCGGCGGAGCGACTGGCACCGAGCGCACCGGCTCAGGTTGAGCGACGCTCACCGTCGGCGGACGCAGTTCCCAGTCGGGGCGCAGAACGTGACGCGGCGGACGGGGCGGCCGCGGCGGCGCGTAAGCCCAGGCGGGGGCCGGCTTAGGATGAAAGCGCGGGTGCTCGAGGACGGGCCGCGCGGAATGCGTCGGGCGATGCGTTACAACCGGCGCCGGGGGCGGCGTCGGCGCAGCGGCTTGCGCCGGCGCGAGTTCAAAAGCGTTCGCGCCCAGGTTGACGACCTGAATGCGTTCGTCCGTTGGGTCCTGCGAGGCGCCAATCCTTCCGAATCCGAATGCCACCAAACGGCTCCGCGACACGCCGTGCACCGCCGCAAGCGTATCGACAATCGCTTTCGCCCTGAGATCGGACAGATCAAGATTGTACTCGTCAGAACCAACCGAATTGGTATGAACGCCGATGAGGAAACGCGATGAAGCCACGCGCGGGTCGAGAAGAGCTTGGCTGAGCGTTTCGAGCATGGCGCCCGCTTCCGGGCTCAGCGCGTCGGTCGCTCCTTGGAACGTGACGGCGACTTGCGCCGAGGGGAAGTCCCTCACCGCATTCATGACCTCGCCCTCGCGTCCTTTGGCGAAGGGGGGAAGGCCGCGCGTCGCCGCCGGCCCTAAATTGCGCGTGGCGGATGAGCTCAGACGGGACAGAAATTCGTCCTTTGTGGCCGTCTGGATAGACAGGACCGGGTCGCTCAAAGCCTTCGCCGCCGCGTTTGTTTCGGCGGGCGCCAGTTGTTTCAGGAGATCGTCGCTCGAAGCCTGCGCGAACGCCGCGCTTGCTGACAGGAAAACGACGCCGGATAAGAGAAGGCCAAACCTATTCATGGAGTCACCCCTTCGACAGTGTCAAAGCGCCGCCTGACCTTTGGCGACGGTCGATGATTACGGTCCGCCGCGCGCGAGCCTTTAATCCGGGCGGGGCGCGTCAACGTTCCGAGTGGTCCGGGTTAGGTTTTCTCTATCGTGGAGCGGGTGCTTAGGCCGACCTGCGCGAGGCCTTGCCTGTACGAAGAGCTGGGGCCTTTCGGCTTGTCCGACTTTGATTTTTTAGCTTCTTTGATCGTTCTCACTTGACCCTTCGCCATCTTACCCTCCCAGTTATGGCGGTATTGGAACGCGTCTTCGCGCGCTGCCAATGCTCAGGTTAGCCTGATTTCACCAATGTCGATACCAACCCCCGTAATAGAATGGTCCCCAGCCTCCACCCCAGCCTGATCCGGCGATCGGGGGCGGTCCACCATCCGGCTGGTCCGGATACGGCGGCGTGGCGACGGCCGAGGCCTGCAAATAACCAAAACGATCGCGCCAGGAGGCGTAACACCAAGCTTTTGAACAGTAATTGAGATCAATCTCAGCATTCGCAGGCACGCTTTGAACGAGGCGCGCTTTCGCGGTTGGCGCGCCGCGCATGCCGGCGGCCACTGTTGTGACCGCTGGATCAGCGGAGGCAGCGGATGCGGCAAGAATAAAAGCGAAAACAAATGCGGGTGTTCGCGTCATTTCATGAACTCGGCGTGCAGCCGCCCCCATGCGCGTATAGCCGATTTTCGTGCCCTCGCCGAGTTGTCCTATTCGTCGTTGCTTGCATTCAATTGCGCCAACGGGATTGTCGTCTCGCTGTTGAGTAAAGTAGCGCGCTCCAGGAAATCCCCGACGAGAACGTGAACCTGAGCCGCGGTTAGGCGCTCACCGACTAGGCGATGGTTCACGAAGAGCCGGAAAAGGCTGCCAGAGTCGCCCCGCGTCTCTGGTTCGATCGTCATGCCCTCCAAGACCGTGTCTTCCGGGATCTCTTCAATGATTGGAATCGCCATGACCTATGAACTTATCGGCGGCGGTACGGTTCCTTTGCGGCAACATTTTGCGGCCGCCCGCCGCGAACATGGCGCCACCTTTGCCCTGTTTGTGCACGCTGTCCCATTCAGAGGCGGGCACGACCTTTCGGAAATCGGCGCAAGAGGCGAGGGCATGATCGAGGGTATAGGTGTTGCGGTTGAAGAAATGCAGGAAGTGGCGCGCCGGCAACTTGTGGGCTCAATCGTCGCCGGGATCCTTGTTGTTGGGGTCGCGGGATTGGTCGCTCTGCAGCCTTCCCGTCAAGAGACAGGGGTAGGGGTCAAGCCGGCGCATATGATTTCGCTCCGCCGCCCTGCGTTGATCGCGCCAAGCCACGACATGGCGGTAGCGAATAATGTGCGAGAACGCAGCGAAACGGCCTTAGTTGCGCCCGCCCTCGCGACGACCCGCTGATCAGTGAATGGCGGCGACCGGGTGAGGTTCGGAGTTTGCACGAATGTCCCGTGCGACTTTGTTGAGCGCGGCCGTTCCGACCCGAGACAGCGTGAAAGCGCCTAGGCTTTCGCTATCCTTGATCCCGTCCTTCGCCAGCGCCAGAATTTCTTTGGCGATCGTCTCTTCCGCCTCGTCCTCTTCGAAAACCGTGCCGCAGGCCCCCCAGGCGTGAACGGCCGCGGAGGTTTCGTCAAAAGCGCGCTTCATCACCGGAATCATCTCAGTGTCCGGGAAACTTGCAAATAACATGTCTCTATCGTACATAATGGCCTCCTGCTTGGGATCGTCTCTCGAAAACAATACCAAGGCAGAAGAGTTCCAGCCCTCGCCGTGTGCGCCGCGCGCTAGCTCCTCCAAAGGTTGCTGAGGAAAAATCTTCGGCGAATGATAAAAAGCAAAACTTCCGCGATCGCGATTCGTATCGTCCTTGCGGCGACGGGGCGCGGGCTGCGCCGGGACGGCGAGGGGAGCTTGCGCTATTATTTTGGACTACTCTTCGAGAACCCAGCCGGAGGGTTCGGTGTCTGGTTTCCCGATGTTCCTGAATGCACGGCAATCGGGTCGTCTTTAGAGGAAACCCGCAGCGAGGCGGCTAAATCCCTCGCGCTCCACCTTGCCGACCTGACGCGGCACGGGTTGCCTATTCCTGAACCGTCGCCGATCGAGACAGCGCTCGCGGACCCGGATAATCGCGCCGGATTTCCCGTCATTGTTCCGTGTTTTGGCGTCTTTTCACGCGAATTGTGACGGCCGCTCGCGGCGACCGATTTTTCCGTCAGCAGGTGAGGACGGGTTCCTCGCCGATCACATGACCTTCTTGATCGCAGATCACTCGATAGGCAATGCAGGTTCCGTTGTTATAGCCATACGTCCGATACGGGTACCTGCCAAGAACTGCGTTAAGCACTTCGGGATTGATGACGCGTTGCCGCACGGCCTCCGCAAAATCATAGCCGCCGCGCCAGTAGCTGGTACGCCATTCCATTGGCTTGCAATCATAGCCGCCTACCGGGCAGGCCAAGGCCGCGCCTGTAGTGGCGCAAGAGACGATGGCGAGAGTTGCAATCGAGCCCGCGGCGCTACGCACAAGATGTCGCATTTCTGTCTCCTTCTGTGCCGCAACGACACTATACTGAGAACTTACAACGGTTTCCCCGGTTCCGCCAAAGTTGGAAGCAAAGTCCGTGCACTTGCGCGGCTGGTTAATTTCAAGGCGTATCGTCGTGGGCACGGACTTCGGCCGCGCGAGAGCTGACGGATTAATACTTTGAGCGGACTGTCGGATGCGCCGGCGCAATCGGCTGCGGCCCCATCAAGACATGAGGACCGTCTGGCGGGACGCCGTAACCTGTATCATCAAGCGCAACGCCTGCAAGGACGGCGGCTGACCTCTGCCGCCTCTCGTTGATTGCGAGGCGGCAACGTATGTAAGCGGGCGTCCACGGTTGCGCGCCAAAGGCCTGACACTGTCTGTCATCCGCGGCGACAACCGCCACGGCGCGGTCCTCGGGAGACGAACCTGGCATGCAACCTGTCAAAAGCGTCGAAAGCGCGAACGCCAGCATAAGACGAAGCATCGAGAGTCCCGAAGCGCGGCGAAATGTACAAATCCGCAGACAGGGAAAGATTAGCGTCGCTAGCCTTCCTGAAGCTGACGATAGGAAAGCGCAGGGCAAGGCTGTTGCAATACCAACGGAAGCAAATCGAACGCGCGTTCGTCGCTATCCTAGACAGCCTTTCGTCCGTCCGAAGTCTAAATATTGGTTTTTGACCGCCGCCGGCATGTTCGCATTGTCTTGAACGAGTTTGACGCGAGCGCACCAGTCGGAATCGCCCACCTTTGGTAAGTCCATGGGCGCAGGCGCATTCGATCCATGCGCCAACATCCCGCGAATGGCGGTTTCTGAATACTGAGAATCAACGGAATTACCGGTGATAAAATCTAGACAGCCGCCGAGAAAAAGCGCTGCAGCAACGATCACAAGTTTCATTTTCATTCGCATCGCACGCTGAGTTAAAGTGCTACGTCCAAAATAAAATCCAAAGCCCCAGCCGACGCTAGCCGGTCCGCAGCGGGAAATCTGCCGCGTGACGACTGAGTCGGCAAGCAGGGTCCGGCAGTCGGCGGCGATTTGAAACTTTTGCCTCGCTCCCTCGTATGCTCCTCATGCCATGGGGGCGCAGACTAAAGGCGCCGATCGCCTTGCTCGATGGGCGCAAAATCAGGACGCTAGCAGATGCTCGCGCCGTCATGCGCACATTGCCTGCAACCGTCCAACAAAATGAATATCGGCTATTTACGACAGAACTTTTGATGTCGGCGGCGGAAGGAAAATGGGGTACGCTTGAAGCGGCCACCGAGCAGCTTCGTGAGACCCTTCGCGCCGAGCAACTCTTATCGAGCCGGGAACCGAACGATCGAGGTCCTGATAGCGTTCGGGAAGAGGTTCAAGCGGGCGTCAAATGATCTTCGGCGATTTTAGTTTTCAGAGTTTCCGCCATATCTGCAATCGCCTGCAATGCCGAATCGGACGCGTCGCCTCCATGCGGCTTCTGATTGGTTTGCCGCTCCAATCCAATCTCGAACAGAGACGCTACCGCACCGATTCGTTGAAGCTTTGCGCTGAAAGCCTGATCGAGGGATTGAGAGATCATGTTCTCTGTAAGGATCGCAGAGCTTGCGCAAAGCTGACGCGATGTCATGCCATCGCCGCCGTCTAACGGCGCAGGAAGACAAGCAACTTGATTGGGTCGGGCAGTTCGACGCCGAACGACCTCATAATGACAACGAGGCCGTAATAAAGCACGATCAGCGCAACGGCCGAGAGAAAAAACAGTCGAACCCCAGAGCTCATGTGAACGCCTCATGCTTCGCGCCGGGTCGCTTTCAGTATTCCTCGGTGAGCTTGCGAACCTCCGCCTGAAGCGCCGCGATTCGCGCGGTCAGTTTGACCCGCTCGGCTTCAAGTTTGGACAATTTGGCGAACTCTTCAGATGTTGGCTGACGCTTTTCGGCCACGTCAGGCTCAAACTTCACGCCGGATAAAACGCCACGCCGCCAGACGACCCGAGCGCGACGCTTAAGATCGCGCTCAGGGATTGCGAGTTCGAGCGTCTCTAACGACGCGATGACAAGCGGCAATTCGAGCTTGGCGCCGAGCGTCGATAATTCTGTAACGAAACAATCGATCCGCAAGGCGCCGCCGGCGAAAAGCACTGTGGCCGGAAGGCGAACCTTTTCACGCTGCGTCCGGCGCGCCTCTTTTGGCGTGGGTTCCAGTTTTGACTTCAAGGCCGCTTTCATGGCGCCCCTCCGAAGCAGCATGAAAGCATCGGTAGACCCGGCAAGGTAATAAAGTGAGATTTATAAATAATAAATGTGCACGCGGACGTCACCGACCAAGACAGGCGATCGGTCGCCGGATGATCGGAAACCCGCGGCGGCGCGGGGCGTTGATTTCTCGGGTCGACGCAGAGCGGACCTTTCTGCGAAACGTCGGCCTGGTCGGCTCCGCCAGCTCCCAGCGGCGGGGCCGATCTACAAAGGGTCGGCCTGAGACCGAAGAGCATCTTTAACCTTAGCCTGGCGAGGGCGACGCCATTGGCGAGCTGGCAAATGAAGGTGGTCTAATCGCCGGGCCGCATTGGGATCCTGTTTCTGATATCCGATTTTAACTTCACTCAGGCGCGGCCAGGTCAAAAGGAGGATGCGTACAAAATGCGCATGGCGTGCGGCGCCGCTCTGCCTTCAGATAAAATGTCTTGTCTTCCGATACTATATGCATGATGCCAGACATTATGCCTGGTCAATCGAGCGACGATCGAAAACAGCCGTCGGCGAGAATCGACCGCGGTCCTCACGACCAGTCTCTGCTGCCATTTAGCGATTTTGCCTCGCGCCCAGGGCCAACGGAGCGAGATGAATTAGCGTGGACAACAGCAAAGAACGCAGCAATCTCGTTTAAGAATCTCGACGATTCTTAACGAGATTGCTTGCATTTGATCGTGTTGTTTTGCCGAAGAAAAGCAGATCGTTGCGGCGACCGTCAGCGCGGCGCCGGCAAAAGCGACTCGATGAAATCTGCTACGCGGCGATCGATTGCGTCGACGAAGGCTTGCTGCCTTGGTCCGAGAGGGCTTGTTGAGTCGACAAGATAAGAGCAGCCACGAGCCGAGAGATTTCGACCGAGTTATAACGATCGCTGATTTTTGGACCGCTGGCGGCGTCAGCGCGCCTTAGTTTCGGCGCAACTGGTCCTGCCTTGTACCGCTGCAATTCTTCGATTACTTCCCGGCTTAGCGTCTTTGACATGGCCTTTACTCCCACCGGCGACGATCTTCCCCAGACCTGCTTGCTTAACAGTTAACGTCGCTTGTCTTGTCGGCGGCAGGGTTGCTCCAACGTAAATAGTATTGTGCAAGATATCTCTAAGTGAAAAGGACGACGTACGGCGATCCGTGCGTCGTCCCGGCGATGTCTCGATGAGCCAAGGTCAGATCGCGCGCCGTGCGACCTTTTGTTCATCGGTTCGGCCTTGAAAAACTAACCAGGTAAAGACCGCCGCATCCGCGAAAATAATGAGCGATCCCACACCGGCGATCGGGTCGCCGACGTCATGGCCGGTGTGAGCGAGCCCAACACCCACCGCCATGATGATCGTGCCGACGACCCAAATCCAAACCTGCGGCATCGCCAGTCTGCTCGCTTCGACATCCGGGTTCAGGCGATAGAAGATACCGAATAAGAATAGGGCGACAAATCCCAGTAGGTTAAGGTGGGCATGGGCTGGAAACGCCGAATGGTCTCCAGAAATCGCCATCTGCAGACCCCACGCCATGCCGCAAAGCAGCAGCAACATAGCGGCTCTAAAACACAATGAAGATGCGTTCATTTCCGTCCCCTCCAATGAGAATCATGCAATCTTATGGCACGGCGCGCCACAAGTCCGGCGCCCCAATCCAAACGAGGTGACCGCTGCCATAGATCTCTTGAATATCCTATCTTTAGGCGCGAATACGTTCTTATTGGTCATTGGGCAGGCAACGTCGAATTTGGCCGGATGCCTCTCGCAGCATTTCGGCAGACCATCTTTCGTCGTCATCCAACGTCAGGTGACTGTCGTCGAAAGTGTGGAGGTCGGCAATTGTCGGTGCGACGTAAGGCGCCCCGACCGCAGTCGCCGCGGCTTTCGCCAATCCCTGCGTAGAATGTGGGCTCGGGATCGAAGTTACGATGATACAGGCGGGATCAAGCGACAACCGCTCGACGAAATCTCGAGCTGCGTTCAACGTGTCAGGAAGTTCCGCCCACCGATTTCCCTCATCCTCGACAATGATTTTCGGATTTCGGCTCCCTGAATGAGCGGCGGCATATTGGCGGATGTCCCAAGCGCCGGTGACGACCGAACGATAGACCGTTAAAGCATGTCCGCAGAATATAGCGCTTGAGCGGCATAAGGAGGGCTGGATGTGTTGAAACGCTCTCTTGAGGAGATAGCCGAGATAGATATCAGGTCTATGGCCCGATAATCTCTCGCGCTCGTCCTGATCGCCGGAGGAGAAAAACGGGTCGGCATTGATGATCATGATTTTAGGATGCAAGTGGTATTTATCAATGAGGCTCAAGGCTGACGTTGAACTCGATTCATAGCCGAAGGCTAAAACGTAGTATTTGGCGCTGAGTGTCTCCATAAAGTCCCTGGTGGCGGCGCTAGAAAATGTGTGTCCCGCCCGGCTATTGCCGAGAAACAATATATCAGCGCCCTGCATGGATTTGATCGCTTCTGGCTCAAGCCCGAAATAGTGGGCGCCGAGGTCGTACTCTGTGAAGGATTTCACATTGCAATACGCCATATAATGGGTCGCATCGACGCCGTGGGGGTCGCATTGCATCATCGCGTCCGAGCCGATCGCGAGAGCGGCCAACGCGGTGTAGACGAGGCCACAGAGAGCCCCTATCCCGAGGAACCTTAGGTACCGAAGCGAGGTCACAAGTCAGAACTGATAGTAGAGGAAGCTGGTCGGCTCGCCCATTTTTGCGATGCAGACGCAGGCCGCAAAACCAAAGGCCATCGCCCAGGCGGGCGAGGGGCGCCAACGAAGCCAACCGCCTTCGACGAGACCCATTATTTCTTGACTGTTGGGAAGCGTCCAAACCGCAGCGAGCGCCACCCCCGCTTCCGCAACGGCCCATCGCCCCTTGATCGCCTTGCCGCCGATTGCAGCGAATATGTCGTTCGGCCTGACGCCATGAGCGCCGAACATTGATTTCACGAATGCGACGGCTGCTTCGAAGCTCGTCGCGCGGAAGAACACCCAAGCCACTTGGACGCTCAGAAAGGTGAGAAGCACGGACAGGCAGACGCTCCATGCCGATCGTTCAGTGCGCGGCGCAAAAGCGCGCCAGGCGTGGTTGATCACGAGACAGAGCCCGTGTAGACCTCCCCAGATAACGAAAGTCCACGAGGCGCCGTGCCATAGACCGCCGAGCAACATTGTGATCATCAGATTCGCATAACGCCGTGGGGCGCCTCTACGATTGCCGCCGAGCGCGATGTAGAGATAGTCGCGCAGGAACCGCGACAAGGTCATGTTCCATCGCTGCCAGAATTCGATGATGCTCGCAGCTTTGTAAGGCGAATTAAAGTTGACTGGAATCTCGACATTGAACAAACGCGAAAGGCCGATCGCCATGTCGCAATATCCAGAGAAGTCGAAATAGAGCTGCAAAGAGTAGCAGAGTACTCCAAACCAAGCCTCGATCATCGTCAAGTGCGAAACGGCAAACATCTTGTCGGCGTATGGCGCGAGGCTGTCCGCGATGATCACTTTCTTGAAAAGACCTATGATGAACAGGGTCACGCCGAGCGCAATATTGTCCGCACGAAGCTTGCCGCGGCTTCTATCTTTGAACTGAGGCATCATCTGCGCATGGTGAAACAACGGTCCGGCAATTAAGTGGGGAAAGTAGGTGACGAAGAGAGCGTAGTTCATCAATCGAGGCTCTGTCGCCTCCCGGCGATAGCTGTCGACGAGAAAGGCGATCTGCGTAAATGTGTAGAAAGAGATACCAAGCGGCAGCGCAAAAGCGGGGACGGGGACGTTAAACGCGAAGAGCGTCGCTGAATTCGCGGCCAAGAAGCCCCAGTATTTGAAGAAGCTCAGGAGAGCGAGGTCGCCCGCGATCGCCAAAGCGAGAACGCCGCGTCGGCCGGGTACGACAAGGCCCATGCCGAAGTTGAACAGCATCGAGGCGACGAGAAGGCCGACATACCGCCAGTTCCACCAGCCGTAAAAGCAGAACGATGCAAGGGTCAACCAAGCAATCTGCGCTTCGCGATGTCGCTCGCAGAGAACAAACCCGGCGATTGTCACCGGCGCAAAAACAAATACGAAGACGTACGAATTGAAGAGCACGGCTTTCTTCGGCGCTTATCGTGAACGCTGCGACAGCGTTGGCGCGGGATGCTGATGGAGGAATCACTCTGGGCGACAATATCGCTGTGGCGGCCGACCGGCCAAATTGTTCATTTTGCGTCTCGAGAAGCGCGCGCTTGCAATATGAACGGGATTTTCACAGGTTCGCACCGGTATGAAAACGACGGCTTCGCGACAAAAGGACGATATCGACATAAAATATGCGTGGTTTCC
>JASLHV010000185.1 GCA_030153205.1 Roseiarcus sp.
TCGCTCGAACCATGCGAGCTTGTACTCGAACTTCGGTCCCGGTGCTGGGTTGCCATTTGGCGCGTAAAGACATGCAACGACTAGCCCGTCAATCGCGGCTTCGAGATATCGACTTTGCGTATCGTCATCGCTGCTCGGGAGCTCGCGCCGAGTCACGACGGGGCTGCCGCCGCGCGAGAGGATCGCGACCCCATTCCAGCTTTTTTGACCAACCCACACGCTGCGATATCCGGCCTTCTCCATCTGAGATGCAGGGAAATTGTCCTGCGGCGCTTTCAACTCTTGCAGGCACACGATGTCGGGCTGGGTTTCATTGAGCCATTCCAGCAGTTGTGGCAGGCGCCCATTGACGCCGTTGACGTTGTAGGTGGCAATTTTCATCTGGGCCTCGGATAGGCAGGAGCCGAATGGGCGTCCCACGAGCGAAGCGTGCTCGTGCGTGCGCGCCGCACGGTCAAAATCTTGTTGAAGCCGCGATTGCTGGGCATCCACCTAGAGTAGCTTATCGCCGATGCAGTGCGGCGCGACCACCGCTAAACGTGGCGATACACCCGCTCTGTTGCGGACGTCATCAGCGGGAATAATTTTGTAACCAGCGGCGCTATTTCTGGGTTCGCCGACGTCTTCGCAATTAATTCGTTATGCGAGTCAACCCCGTCGCCGCGCATTATCATCGAGACTTCGCTCAAATCCCCTCCAATCGTAACGGCGATGTCCGATGGGGGGCCGTTGTGGATGCGTGCGGCGATCTTAGCGATTTCCTTCAAGAGTGCAATCGCCTCCGCTCCTTTCCCAGCGCTAATAGTAAAGGTACGGATGCGCGTGATCATCGAAAGTCTCCCTGGGAGAAATCGGACGTGTAGCGTCGTCTGTTCTCCCGCCAGGACGAACGCCGTTAGGTTGGGCCTTCGGTCGGAATGGTATCTGTCTCGCGCGTCGCTTGCGCAGATCGCGATCATCTTCTTCGTCAAGCCTTACATCAACGCGAGCGAATTTGCCGGACTATTCGGGCAGCCCAAGCAGCCTTGCGCCGCGCACAAGCTTCTCTTTGAGAACCGCGGCATTTCGCCAGTGTGTAAATACACGTATCTGAAAATGTGGCTCCAGCTCAAGGAGCCGACCGACATCAGATGCCGACTCTGACGTGCGGCCCGCCAAGGTCAGAGCAACGGCGCGAAACAGATATGCAGTGCTGAAATCAGGGCTCGTCTGCGAGGCCTTGCTAAAGCACGCGACCGCGTCGTCGTAGCGATCCTCCAGCAAGGCCGTCTCCCCAAAGGCCATGTGAGCTTGGAAAGCAAGGGGATCGAACGGGCTCAGTCGAAGTGCGCGATTGGCGTACGCAATCGCTATTGCGCTATGTCCCTCCAACGCGCGCGCTTGGGCGCCCAAAAAGAGCGCCATAGCGCAAGACGGGTTGACGGCTAAGGCGCGGTCGATAGCGCTCAGCGCCATAACGGTATCCTCGCCGATGAGAAAGCTTACAAACCCAGCGACGGCGAGAGCCGTTGCGTCGTCCGTTCCGCTTGTAAGTGCGGCGCGCGCGTGACGGAGTGCGGCGGCCTTGTCTTCCGGGTCTAAACCGCCCCGGGCAAATCGCAGCTCGTAACTCCAAGCTAAATAGGCGTGAGCAGCCGCATATCCTGGCTCCAATCTAACCGCCTCCACAAGGAGCGGAAACGCAGCGGAAACATCCTTCGGCATTTGTGCGGCGACATTGGGCAGCGCGCGTAGATAAAGGTCGTAGGCGCCGAGATTTTCCGGGCGGGTTCTCCGCGCGCGTTCAATTTCTGATCGCTGAACACTCGGCTCGACTATCCCGACCACTTGGTCGGTGATCTTGTCTTGAAGATCGAAGACGTCTTCGAGAGCGCCGTCATATTTATCGGCCCAAAGATGCGCGCCTGTCTCGGCTGCCAGCAATTGGGCAGTAATGCGCAAACGATTGCCCGATTTGCGCACGCCGCCCTCGAGTACGTAGCGCACGCCAAGTTCCCGGCCGACCTGTCTCACATCAACAGCGTTGCCCTTGTAGACGAAACTCGAATTGCGCGCGATTACGAAGAGCCATTTGATGCGGGACAAGCCGGTGATGATGTCTTCCACCATGCCCTCGGCAAAGTATTCTTGTTCCGGGTCGCCGCTCATATTCTGAAAGGGCAGCACCGCAATGGATGGTTTCTCCGGCAAATTGAGGCGCGGTTTTTTAGCCTTCGAATCGGCGCTGACAAAATGCGTAGAAATGATCTGGTAAACCCGGATTGGGCGCGCGATGTTCTTGAGCTCCTTATCCCCGAGGTCTTCGAACTCTGCGCTGATTTTATCGCGGACCTGTCGATAGGCGTCTTCCGACGCGCAGACGCCGCCCGGCTCGCAAATACCCTCGATCCGCGCCGCGATATTCACGCCATCCCCCATCAGGTCGCCGTCGCTCTCTTGCACAACGTCCCCGATATGAACGCCAATGCGAAAAACGATCCGACGATCTTCGGGTATTTCCGCATTGCGCTCGGCCATCGCGGTCTGGATTTCTATGGCGCACTTCACGGCGTCCACTACGCTGCGAAACTCGACGATAGCGCCATCCCCGGTGCGCTTAACGACGCGACCATTATTTACAGCAACTGTTGGGTCGATCAGGTCGCTACGTAGGGATCGCAAACGAGCAAGTACACGATCCTCGTCAACGCTGGCGAGCCGACTGTAGCCAACAACGTCAGCAGCGAGTATCGCCACCAATTTCCGCTGGACACCTTCAGGTTCCAAGCCAGGCCCCCGAGATCGAACCGCGCCGAAACACTAACACCGTGCCGCGCCCATCGGCAGCGGCCCAGCCTCTCCACCCCGAATGTTTTGCTTCATAACAAACTCACGCATTGGGATGCGACCCCCTGAAAGGCTGAGCAAGTCCTCGATGTCGATAGCATTCTTGGCGTGATCGAAGACGTCATCGGGAATGTGAGCTCTACGCTCCACCGAAACCATATCTTGGTTTGCTAAAACGAACGGGCGCATCCTTTCTTCGTAGCGACGGAATGCGCTGGCGTAGTCGGCTGGGCTTTTCTGACCCAAAACGAATGCGCCGACCAGCGCAAGACTGGTTCCCTGCCCCGTGAGGGGAGACGGACAATAGCCCGCATCTCCAACGAGACAGATACGCCCCTTAAACCAATGCGGCATCCGCACCTGCGCCAATGGCCCAAAGTAACTCATCGTGCGCTCTTCCGTACGGTCTATTTCCCTTCCGTCGATGTCGAGCGTCGACATGCCCTTCAGTCGGATTCGCATGGCGCGCATCCGGTCGAGCAGTAGCTAACGCAGGCCCGCGAATGTCGATTGCCTGACCGCCAGGTCGCGGCGCCGGTGCGCGCTCGACAAGGGTTACAGCGAAACCAGCCTTCTGAAGCCAAAACGCAAGCGCCGGTCCCGCGATGCTGGCGCCAGAAATGAGAATATCAGCCAAAGTCTATCTCCGAGGATTTCGTCTTCAAGCGCCCGCCGACCCTGGCCGGCTCAAGAGGGCGCGTCAATTGTTAGGATTTCAACGGGCGCAGTCCGTGCGCTTCGCCGCACCTCCGAGACGCGTAAAATCCTGATTTTGAAGAATTTTCTCGCCTTAAACAGTCTTCGCTGGAGGTGTCTGCGGTCGCAATTTCAGTCCCAATATCTCCGACTTGTCAAAAGCTTGCAAAGCATCCGACACTCGGGAGTTCGAATCTCTCCGGGCCAGCCACGCATTCTGCGGTCACGGACTTTTGGAGTATTGCACAAGCAATACCCCGCTTTCGCGGCGTTTTCGCGCACCTTATAATTTCTCGAGACCGGCCAGACCCGCAATCGGTCGACACGACCGGCTGTTTTGGCGCTCGGTCTGAGGGCGGCATTTTCCAATGTCCGGAATCGGACTACCTGTCGCCCCCCGACTGATTCGAATGGCGACTTGGTTCGATTTCAACGCGAACGATTGGGCCTCGAACCGTCGCAATCCCGCCTGACGTTTGACGCGGACATGCACGCAGCCGCCCGCTCCGCGGATTTCATCCAGGAAAACGGGCCGGAGCGGATCGACTTCAAAAAAGAAGCTCTACCGGGAGCTCGACGCGTTGCTGCCACCCGACGTGATCGTCGCATCGAGCTCCTCAGGCCTGACCATGAGCGAGACTCAGTTAGATTGTCCATCTCATCCAGAGGGCTGCGTCATCGGTCATCCCTTTGGAGCTCCCTGAAATAAGCTGCGCGCTCTTTCGGGGAGTGGCGAAACACACAGACATTCCGTGCCGCGTCGGACACTAATAAGCCCAGCAGGGAGGGGACAGTGATGACGGGGAACTTAGACAGCATTGTCGGGGAAATTGGGAGTTTTGGAATCTCGATGAGCGAAATGCGGGCGGCAGCGCGCCGCCAAATGGTTGGTTCAATCGTCGTCGCCAGCTTGGTCGTAGCCGTCGTGACAATGGTCGGCTTCAGTTCGCACCCATATTCTCCCACCCACTACGCGAGCGGTCCGGTGAGCGTCCAACAACCTATGTTCGTCGCGCCGCCGGAGCACGTCGCCTCCATCGAATCCAAAGTCGAAGCCCCCTAGGAGATTTCGCGATTGCGGGCGGCTGTACCCCTCAGATCGCCCGATGAACTGCCGCCGCGCCCTCCTCAAGGCTCGGCGGCTTTTTTTTGGCTCGCGCGCATTCTCGAGACACAAGGCTTCGCTCGAACGCTGATATCGGCCGGGCCCAAACCTCTGATCGACGATACTCAGTCCGAGGAGCGGTGATGAATTTTCACGGCCTGTCTTTTGTAGGGAACGATGACCTTGCCCAGTCGCCTCTCATCGTCGGTTATCGCGGGCCGCCAAGGCGCTTCGGAGATTAGAATGCGAAGGACATCCAATGCCCCTTCGATCCGCATCGCCGCCTGCCGCCGCGCGCGCCGCTCCATAATCAATACGTTTGCGTCGATAATTGTCGCCATCCGGCGAGGATGCCATCTAGCGGCCGCAAATCAATAAAATGCGCTCAGCTACGTTAGCTGCGGTTTCGAAGACTCTTTCGAATTTGAGGCGATGCGTTAGCCGCGTGGAGCCAAGCGCCGCCCATGCCGACCGGCCGACGCCGCTGGGGCGCGACGCTAGCTCGCTCGCGCGGCCAACGCCGCCTTAACGCGCGCAGGCGTGAACGGAGCGCTACGCAACCTGACGCCGGTCGCGTCGAATATCGCGTTTCCAACTGCCGCGGCGACGGGCGCGGCCGCCGCCTCGCCGGCGCCTAAGGGGCGTTCATGAGGGCGGTCTATCAGCGCAATATCGAGTTGAGGCGCGTCCGAGAACGTTAGTATCGAATACGTCGACCAGTCCGTACTGGTAACGCGCGAGTGATCGAAAGTGACCTCCTCGAACAAGGTTCGACTGAGCGTTTGCAGAATGCAGCCTTCGACTTGGGCTTTAACCGCGTCGGGGTTGATCATTAAACCGCAATCATGGGCGCAGGCCACGCGGAGGACACGAACGGCGCCGCTTGCCGGATCGACGGCAACCTCTGCGCTCATCGCTACATAATTCTCAGCCTGTTTGTAATGCACATAGGCGATTCCGCGGCCGTTTAGCACTTTTCCACTGCGGTCCGGCGGCGAACGCCGCGCCGTCCAGTTCATCATTGCGCCGACGCGTTCGAGAACCTCGCGACCGCGCGGATCGGAAAGCAGGCGCAGGCGGTAAGCGAGAGCATCGGCTTCCGCCTCATGCGCGAGTTCGTCGAAAAAGCTCTCGACCGCGAGAACGTTGCCGATCTTGCCAGGCGCACGCATGTTCGACGGCCGGAGCGGCGTTGTCTTGAGCCATCTAACCTCGGCGCGGATATTTTCAATCGCGTAAGGCGGATCAGAGTTCATCCCTGTGAAGCCGGATGAGGACCCAGCGCCGTCATCCAGGCCCGCGGCTACAGCAGCAAGCAGCGGAACACCGACGAAGCTCGGAATATTCGCCGGAACCATCGCGATGGTTTCCCAACTTGCAATTGCACCATCGGCCGCAAGCGTCGCGCGTAGATCGAGCAGTTGCGGCGGACCCTTTGGGTCCCAGCCAAGCTCGTCCTCCCGCATCCATTGTACGCGCACCGGCCGACCCAGTTCTCGCGACAGCAGCGCCGCTTCAAAAGCGACGTCGTCATTGCCATTCGTACCGTAGCTCCCGGAGCCGTCCATGTAGACGAGGCGAAGTTTGGTTTCGTCGAGACCGAGCAATTTGGCAATCGTCCGGCGCATCTTGTGCGTGGATTGCGACGCCGTCCAAACGACGCCGCCGCCATCCCTTATATCCGCAACGGCGCAGGATGGTCCCATCGAAGCATGCGATTGAATCGGCCAGCTATAGGTGGCGCGGATCACACGCGCCGCGACGTCAAAAGTCGCAGCGGCGTTCCCTACATTTTTCAGCATCTTTACCTTGGCGACCGGCGTCGCGCGCACGGTCTCAAAGAGATTATCTGACCCCGGCAGGGTCGCCGCATCGCTCCATGACGCCCGCAACATCCGCATGGCGCGCACGGCTTCCCACTCCCGCGGCGCGACGACAGCGAGAAAATCCCGAATCCTGACGATCCGCGCCTGAGGAATGGCCGCGAGCGACGAAGGATCGATATCGAGGAGATGCGCGCCGATCGCCGGCGGTCTTACAATCCTCGCATGCAGCATGCCTTCGACGCGGTGGTCCTGAACGTAGACATGCCGCCCCGTCAACTTCGCCGGAAGATCTGGACGACGATAGGACGTACCGACAATAGTGTAAGTGCCCGGATCGCGCAAAGGCGCCATTTTATCAACCGACAGTTCGAACGCCGCGCCGCCGATCAAGGTCGCAAAGCTTATCGACTCGCCGCCGCCACGAATCACCACGTAACCATCATTCGTATCAAGATCGCTATCAGGACGGCGAAGCGTTGCTGACGCGAGGGCAAGGAGCCGCGCCCGCGCCGTCGCCGCCGCCTGGCGAATCTGAACGGCGCCGACCATGATGCCAGTGCTGCCACCGGTTGATCCCTGGTCTGGCGTCAGAGCAGTGTCCCCCTCGATGAGCGAAATGCGCTTCGGCGAAAGGCCGAGTTCTTCCGCGGCGATCTGACGAAGCGCCGCGCGAGCGCCTGTACCGAGATCGACCTTGCCGGCAAAGATTGTGACGTCGCCGTTCGGCGCGATGCTTAAGAAGGCGTCGACGTTGTCCGCGGCGACGGTCGAGTAACTCGCCATTGCGCTGCGCGGAAGCGTGAAGGTGACAATAAGTCCGGCGGCGCCGGCAAGGAGTGAGCGTCGGTTAAGCGCCGTCATAGCCTAAGCTCCCTGCGCGGCGCGAAGGACCGCGGCGAGTACCCGCGCATGACTGCCGCATCGGCAGAAGTTTTGCGCAAGGGCTGCGCGCACGTCCTTTTCTGTGGGATGCGGCATACGCGCAAGGAGAGCCGTCGCGGCCATGATCATGCCATTCGTGCAATAGCCGCATTGTGCGGCCTGCTCGGCGATGAAGGCCGCTTGCACATGGCTTGGGTGCTCGGGATCGCCAAGGCCTTCGAGCGTCGTGATCCGACGCCCCTCGGCGTCGATCGCGCGGGTGACGCAGGACCGCGCCACATCCCCGTCGATGAGAACGGCGCAGGCCCCGCATTGGCCCAAGCCGCAGCCGAACTTGGGGCCGCGCAGCGCAAGATCATCACGCAAGGCGTAGAGCAAAGGCGTGTCGAGATCGTCGAGGGTGACCTTGTGATCCTGCCCGTTCACGCTGAGCGTGATCTCGGTCATGATCAAGCCTCCGAGGGAGCTGGGAATCTTCTATGCTGTAACGATACTATGGCATGTTTTCAGCTCGTTCGCCACTAGCGAAGATCGACCATGGCGTTATCGTCCCTGTCCAGCGAACGGTGGCGACAGCGGGAAGATGAAGTGGCGGCGCCGAATAGGGCGGCGGCGATAGATGACTACCGCAGCCGAGTGCGCGATCGACTTGCCCAATGCGCGAGATCATGTGAATGCGTCATACGGCCGAACCCTCAACTCACATTCCAGTCACCATCCGCCTCGCTGGCGCGACGTCCGGCCCAACAATACTTTACTCACCGCGGCGACCCACAGCAATAATACAGCGGGAGAAAAGAAGCGCGCGTAAGCGCCATATGGCGCCCAAAATCCGTCACTCAGCCACGTAGTTCCCCCCAGCAGCGCAAGGACTATCGCAGCGACGCCGACGGTGAAGAGCGAATTAGGGATTAGCCCCGCGCGCCAGAGTCCGAACACGCCCGACATGATCAGCATCGCGCGCGGGAACGAACTCAAGGTATAGAGAGCCCAAACGAAATCGTTCAGCCCTGATGTGAGAGCAAGGTCGCCGGACGGAGCAATCGCATATGCGATTGCCGCCTCGATGGAGACGCCTACGAGAAATAGCGACCCGAAGGCGGCGCTGGAAGCGGTCGCAGCCGCGCCCCAGCCGTCGCATCCTGCATTCGCCAAAGTATTCCTCAAAGCGGCCGTAAACCACAGAAGGTTCAGGAGGTTAACCGAGGAGATGGCCGCATACATCAAGATTCGCACGCGATGGGCGTCATAAAACGCGAAGAGGTCGCCAGGCGACGCGCCGGCCGCCGGCTGGTATCCGTGGATGATCATCGCGACGATGAACAATCCAATGAATTGTATACCGCTCAGGAACCAAAAGCGCTCCCAATACGCATGCGCAAAGCGCGTCCCTGATGGAGCAGTCGCGGCCGTCATTGATGTACTCATGATGTTTTTCTCCTCTGATACGACGTAGCTCCGAACGATTCCATGCTCCGAAGGGCGATGATCACGCGCGTTTTCGAAAGATGGCCGTCTCTTGACGAGTCGACCATGTCCGTTGCCCTCTGCATGTCGAGCAATGCGCGTTCGCCAGCAGTCTCCGCAGAGACTCTATGAAACTGGGCGGACTATCGTAGGCGCCAGGAGCGGTGTCGCCTGCATTCGCCCGCCCGTACCTCGCTCCGGCTACGCTGTCCGCACCGATCGGAAGGTGTCGCGCATATCTTGGGCGAGCGCCTGCGGCTGCTCCCAGGCGGCAAAATGCGTCCCCTTGTCATGACGCCTGTAGAAGACGAGATTGGGATAGGCCGCGCGCGCCCAACT
>JASLHV010000253.1 GCA_030153205.1 Roseiarcus sp.
CGTTTTGACTTGAATTCGGAGAACGCGTTGCCGAACCTTATGCCGCCGAGAACTTCCGCGAAGAGTTCTTCCTGCTGCTTACGCTCCGACACCGTTCGAACAGCGGCGACCACGCCGAGGTGATTCTGCGGTATCTGGCCAAGGCTCGGATCTGCCGTGGAAATGATTTCGATGACTTTGGCCAAGGTAACGTACGATACTTCAGGGCCGCCGAACGCCTTCGGCACATTGATCGACCACAATCCGCTCTGCGAAAACGCCTCGACCTGCTTAAACGGCTTCTCACGATGGCGGTCGCGCTCTGAAGCCCCGATGGCGAAATCCTTGGCGAGCGCCTCGGCGATTTCGATCGCTTCGGCGTCCGACTTGATGATATGCGCCGGCCGCGACGGTCGAGGAAGGCCCGGCGTCCCAGCCGGTCTTGTTTCCTCAGGCTTGACGACGATTGTCATGTTGATCCTCTCCTTCTATTGGCGCTCATCGGGTAGATTCAAGCCGCGGCCGAAACAATCCCCGGACGCGCAGCGGGCTCGCGTGCGCCGAGATAGAGGGCGCGGATATCCTCACGGTCTCTAAGGTCGCCGGCTGCGCCTTCAAGAACCGAAACGCCGTTCTCAAACACGCCCGCGCGATCGGCGTAATGTAGCGCGACGGCTGAATTCTGTTCCGCGATGAGAAGTGAGAGGCGCTCGTCACGATTAAGACGTTTCAACGTCTCAAAAATATTTTGGACGACGAGCGGCGCGAGACCCATGGATGGTTCGTCGAGAACCAACAGGCGAGGTCTCGCCATCAGCGCACGGCCGATTGCCGTCATCTGTTGTTCGCCGCCCGACGCGAGTCCTGACTTCAGGTTGCGTTTATCTTTCAGGCGAGGAAAGTAGCTATAAATCCGCTCGAGATCGGTTGCGGTCTCTCGGCGTGTCGACCCTCGTCCCAACGCGCCGGCGATAAGATTCTCTTCAACGCTCAGTGACCGGAAACAATGGCGCCCTTCCAGGACTTGGACGAGTCCGCTGCGCACGAGATCGGAGGGCTTCGTTCGTGTCGCGTCGAGACCCGCGAAGCGGATTTCGCCGTCGACGATCGCGCCGCGCTCCGCAGGCAGGAGGTTCGAAACGGCTCGCAGCGTCGTCGTCTTCCCGGCGCCGTTGGCGCCGAGAATGGCGAAGATTTCTCCTTCGCGGACCTTGAGGCTGACGTCATGCAAAGCCACTATTGCGTGATTGTAGACCGCTTTCGCCTTGACGATTTCGAGCAATACATCTGACTTCGACATGAGTCTTCCCGTGAGATTAGACGCGTTCAGTTCGTGGCGTCGTCGCCCGACGTTCGGATCTTGAGGCCTTTTTCTTTGGCGTAAGCCTCGGAAGACTTCTCGATGATGGGTCGCAGGAGAGCCCAGTCCGGCGCGACCCAATCCGAAATGACCTTCCACTTCGCGCCGTCCCATTGCTGAAACGTCACCAGCCCGTCGCCTTCGTGATTGTCCCAGGTGACGTTGATCGAGTGGAACAGGTCCTTTGCGCCGAGCGCCTCGACCCGAGCGGGATCGAGTTTCAAATGCTCGAAACCCCAGCGAACTTCGTCGCCAGTCAGGGTGCGTTTGCCGAACTTCTCTTGCGCAATGCGAATAGCCTCCACGTTGAGAATGCCATTCACGATACCGAGATTGTGGTAGACGCTGCCGATGCGCTTCTTATCCTCGAGATTACCCTTGCCGGCGCCGTAGACCGTCTTCACGATTTCCTGGACCACGGGATATTGCGAGCCGGAGGCTTGGGTCGTAATGGCGATGTAGCCTTTCGCAGCATCGCCCGCGGGGATGACGTCCTCCTCGGAATTGGACCACACATTGCCGATTATATGATCGGCGGGGAAGGCCACCTTTTGCGCTGTTTTCAGCGCGACTGGGTTCATAACGCCCCAACCTCGCAGGACGACGTAATCCGGCTTCTCGCGGCGGATCGTCAGCCATTGCGCCTGCTGCTCATTGCCAGGATGCGGCACTTCGATCTGCTCGACGGTAAAGCCGTATTTTTGCGCCAGAAGATCGTAGATCGGGATCGTTTCGCGGCCATAGGGCGACCCGTGATAGAGGACGACGATCTTCTTGCCCTTGAGTCTATCGAGGCCGCCCTCGCGGTTGGCGAGATAGTTGATGATGCCGGAGGTTTCGCTGTAGGGGTTGAGAAGCAGCGGAAACACGTAAGGGAACACGCGGCCGTCGGTCGAATCAGTACGACCGTGATTGACGGTGATTAGCGGCGACCTGTCTTGCGCGATGCGATCGATCATCGCGTAGGCGATGCCGACGGACAGCGGGTTCCAAGCGGCGATATTCGGATGGCTCTTCTGCCTCTCGTAGCACTCGACGCCGCGTTCGACCTCGTATTGCGTCTCGCATTCGTCCCAGGTTAGTTTTACGCCATTGACGCCGCCGTCACGAAGGTTGATCAAATTGAGATAATCGATGAAACCGCCGAAGAAACCTGTTCCGCCCGCGGCGTATGGCCCGACACGATAGCTTTGCAATGGGAAATATTGCTCGTCGGCGCAAGCAGCGCCCGCCCCGACAAACATCGACAGCGACAAAGCCGCAGCTACGGCGATCGATCGAATTCCAAGTCTGGCAGCCATGACTGATCCTTTCTTGACAGAAGCGGGGTTTATTTGACGCGAGGGTACATTCTTCTCGTCAGCCGATCCCAAAGCGCCGCGAGGCCGTTGGGCTCTGTGATGAGAAAGACAATGATCAGAACACCCATCGCGATGCGTTGGCTCATGTCGAGGGCGCCGGAGTCGAAAATGCCGCCAAGCGTCGCCTCGCCGACGCGCGACAAGACGAGCGGAAAGACGACGATGAGCGCTGCGCCGAAGAATGCGCCGCGTATCGTCGCGAGGCCGCCGATAATGATGATGAAAAGGATCGAAAAGGAGCGATCGAGATTAAACCCATGCGGCTCGACCGTGCGCAGATAAGCGAAGGCCCAGAGAGAGCCGGCGACGCCAATGATGAAGGATGAGAGGCCGAAGGCGAGCAGCTTGGTTCTAAGAACGGAAACGCCGAGGACGCGCGCGGCTATCTCGTTATCGCGGATCGCAACGAAATTGCGACCGGCGCGGGAGGAAACGATGCGCGCAGCAAGTGCTGTCAACACTACCACAATTGTCAGCGAGAAGAGATAGCGGCCGAGCGGACCTTGGAATTTCAATCCGAGCATGGTCAGCGCCGGCGCATCGATCACGCCAGAGGAATTATTGTTCGAGAACCACGAAAAACGAGTGAGAGCCCATTCGACAAAGAACTGGGCGGCCAAAGTCGATACGGCGAGGTAGAAGCCGCGGAGGCGAAGGCTCGGCAGTCCGAAAATAATGCCAAGAGCCGAGGCAGTCAGGCCTGCAAGGATGATACTACCGACAAGCGGCAGCCCCGGAAGACGCAAGTTGAAATTATAGGCCGCGAAAGCGCCGACCGCCATGAAAGCCGCGGAGCCGAGAGACACTTGACCCGCGTAGCCGGTGAGTATGTTCAAGCCGAGCGCGGCGAGGCTGAGCGCGAGGAACGGCAGCAGAATTGCTTCGAAAAGATAGCTTGTGCCGAAGATCGGAATAACCCCATAGCTGACCACTAGGACAAGCGCGACTGGCAGCCAGCGCGGAAGGCGAAGGGTTTGCTTGGCGGCGTCGAAAGCAATTGCCGACATGCTCAAACTCTCTCCACCAACTTGACGCCGAAGAGGCCGGAAGGACGGATAAGAAGGAACACCAAGGCGGCGACATAGGCGAACCAGATTTCAACGCCGCCGCCAAATAACGGTCCGATATAGACCTCAGCGAGTTTCTCCGTGGCGCCGACAATGAGGCCCCCAACAATTGCGCCGAGCACTGAATCGAAGCCACCGAGAACGAGCACCGGCAACGCTTTTAGGACGATCAGGGAAAGTGAAAATTGGACACCGAGACGTGCGCCCCAAAGGAGTCCGGCGACAAGCGCCGCAAGGCCGGCCGCCGTCCAGACAGTCGTCCATATAAAGGGAAGACGAAGCCCTACCGCCAAAGCCGCGAATTGGTCATCCGCGACGGCGCGAAACGCAAGGCCTGTCCGAGTATAGCGAAAGAAAGCCGAGAGAAGGATGACCATAGTCGCCGCCACCGCCGCGGCGAAAAGATCGAACGAACTGACGAGCACGTCGCCGATCTGCAGCGGTTTGTCGTCGAATCCAAGATCCAGACCGTGTACTTGGGTGCCCCAAATGAGCTGGGCCGAACCTTCGAGAATATAGGCGAGCCCCAATGTGGCTAGAAAGAGGATGATCGGCGGGCGGTTGACGAGCGGCCGCAGCACCGTGCGCTCCACCGCCGCGCCCAGCGCCGCCATGATAGCAAGCGTTATCGCCAGGCTTGCGACGAAAGGAACGCCGCGTTCGAGGAATCCGACGAACGTCAGTGCGGCGAACAGCGCCATGGCGCCTTGTGCAAAGTTCAGAACGCCCGACGTTTTGTAGATGAGAACGAAGCCGATCGCGACGAGCGAGTACATAACGCCTGACAGCAACCCGCCGATCAGCACTTCGAGGAAAAACGAAATATCGAAATCGATCACGCCGCCTGCTCCATGACATTGTCGTCGCGGATGACGCCTAGATAGGCGTCAATCACGTCAGAGTTAGCGCGTATCTCAGCCGGTGATCCCTCTGCGATCTTACGGCCGCAATCGAGGACCGTGACTCTATCCGAGAGAGACATGACAACGCCGACATCGTGTTCGATCAAGACGACAGCCGCCTTGAGACGGTCGCGCGCGGTGGCGATGAACTCCGCCATTTCACGCTTCTCCGTCGCGGTCATGCCGGCCATCGGTTCGTCGAGTAGGACGATCTTCGGCCTCGAGACGAGCGCGCGCGCCAAGTCGACTCGCTTCTGCAGCCCGTAAGGCAAAGCGCCGACGAGCGCGTCTTGAACCGAGCTTAGGCCTAGAAGCGTGATGATTTCCTTCGCGCTCCGCCGCGATTCAACTTCCTCCGCCCGCGCGCGTCCAAGGCCGATGATTTGCGCGATAAAGCCAGCGCGCGCAGCGCCGGCCAGGCCAACGATGACATTGTCGATTACGCTGAGTTTTGGAAACAGTGCGAGATTTTGGAACGTTCGCGTGACGCCGAGGCGCGAAAGCCGAGAAGTTGGCGCGCGCGCGAAAATCCTCTCGCCGATCCGTATGACGCCACGGTCCGGTCGATAGACGCCGCTGATGACATTGATCAAAGAGCTCTTGCCAGCGCCGTTTGGCCCGATGATGGCGTGGATATCGCCCTGCCTTACCGAGAGATCGAGATTGGACAGGGCCTGCACGCCACCGAAAGAAAGCGAGATATTGATGAGCGTCAACGCTGGCTCCGACCCTGCGTCAGCGACGTCACAGGCGAAAGCTCCCCCTGTTGCAGGCTCGAGCGCTGCGCCAAACATCATCCACTCCAATTTTCGAACCGAACTATGCGAAAAGCGTCGCGCCTATTCGGCAGCGATCGCCACACGCTGACGTTCCGCCTCCAGCTCGCGCACGATCGGAATTACGTACTTGCCGAAATGTTCGACTTCCTCTTGGAAATGGAGGAAGCCAAGCAGGATAAGGCTGGCGCCGGCGTCTTTAAGCGCCAAAATGCGCTCGGCGATCTGTTGCGGCGTGCCGATCAGGTTCGAGCGAAAGCCGTCGTTGTACTGGACGAGATCGTTGAAACTCGACTTCGCCCAGTTGCCCTGGCCCTCCGGCGAGGCTTTGCCAGCGTTCTTCACTTCATGGGCGAAGGCATTGACTGCATCCGGATTGGCCTTCTCGATAATCTCCGAGAGGACCGCCTGAGCCTCAGCTTCGGTATCGCGAGCGATCGAGAAGGCGTTGACGCCGACGCGGACGGAATGATTGTTCTCAGCCGCCTTCGCTTGAATATCGTCGACCTGTTTCTTGATTTCCTCTGGCGTATTGCCATTGGTGAAATACCAATCAGAGACGCGCGCGGCCATGTCGCGCGCCGCGCGCGAGGATCCGCCTTGGAAAATCTCCGGCAGAGGATTGATCGGCTTCGGTTTCAGCGAATAATTGTCGAAATGGTAGAAGAAGCCTTTATGGGTGAAGGCGTCCTCGGTCCATATGCCGCGCAAGGCGCGGATGAATTCTTCCGAGCGGCGATAGCGTTCGTCATGGTCGAGCCAGGGTTGGCCGATCGCGGCGAATTCGCCGCGGAACCATCCAGAGACGATATTGACCGCGACGCGTCCCTTGGTCAGATGATTGATCGTGGCGATTTGCTTGGCGGCAAGCGCCGGATTCCAGGGACCCGGAAGGATCGCGGCGATGACTTTCAACGTTTCAGTGGCCGCCAATAGGGCGTGACTGAACGACACGGATTCGTGCTGAAACTCGGCGCCATAGCCGGCGGTGAAACGGATCTGGCTCAGGGCATAGTCGAAACCGCTTTGCTCGGCGATCTGCGCCAGCCTGATATTGTAGTCGATGTCCCAGCTCGTACGTTGCTCAATATTGCTGATCACCAAGCCGCCGGAAACATTCGGCACCCAATAGGCGAATTTGAGCGGCTCGGCACTGCGCATGGTCATGGTCTTTCCCTCGATCACTGTGAATGGAATTAAGCCGTGGCGCGCGCCGCCAGGGCGCGCGAATGTACGAAGCGCGCTTCAAGCAGATCGACGATTTCAGAGGCGGCGCGGCCGATACGGGCGGTCAGTTCAGGCTTGTCGATGCGATAATCTCGAAAATCGCTCTCGAGTGCGAAAATCGTCGTCGGCAGAGTGAGTGCGTTGAAATAGCCGAAGAGAGGACGAAGCTGATGTTCGGTGACCAAGCCATGCATCGGGCTTCCGCCGGTCGCGGTGAGCAGCACCAACTTTCCCGTAAGCGCGTTAGGCCGGACGAGATCAAAGAGATGTTTGAAAGCGCCGGTGTAAGAGCCCTTGAATACCGGCGACCCGACGACGAGCGCATCAGCGGTCTCGATTGCATGAATGGCCGAACGCGCTTCCGCCGGCAGCCTCTCCGGCGCGAAGGAATGAAACAGATGCGGCCCTAGGTCAGCAAGCTCGAGCAATCTCGTCTGCGCGCTGCTGAGCGACCGGATCTCGGCCAACAAGGCCGAGACGAGCGCGGAGGTTCGAGAAGGCCGCGTGATATTGCCCGCGACGCCGACAATCGAAAGGGCTGACATGGACGCTCCAAAACCGTTAGCGCGACCGAGTCTGCACATTAATTCTACTAAGTCTACTGAAATTATATAATTATTGGCTCAATTGACCTGACTTCGCATCAGGGCGTTTGATTTCTTGTCGCCTTTTCAGAAGCTTGGTGGCTCTCGTCCGGTAGGATCCGATCGAACAAAACAACATTTCGTCTCAGGACGGCAGCGCGCTGGCCTCGTCCAGAGCCTTAATATCGGTTGGCGGCAGGCTGAGCGACGCCGCCTTGATTAGGCTTTCGAGTTGCTCGAGCGATGTGGCGCTGGCGATCGGTGCTGTGACGCCACGCCGCGCCATCAGCCACGCTAACGCCACTTCGGCGGGCTTGGCGGAAAGACGCCGTCCGGTCTCGTCGAGCGCAGCGAGAATTCGTCGTCCGCGGTCATTGAGATAAGCCTTTACGCCGCCGCCGCGCGGGCTTTGGCCGAGATCGGCTTCGCTTCGGTATTTGCCGGAGAGGAAGCCCTTGGCCAAGCTGAAATAAGTGATGACACCGATCTCTTGGTCGATACAAAGCTCGCGCAAAGGCCCGTCGAAACTGCCACGGTCGTAGAGATTGTATTCCGGCTGCAAAACCTCGTAGCGCGGAAGTGCGTTTCTCTTGGCGACGGCGAGCGCCGTGTCGAGCTGCTCGGCATTGAGATTCGAAGCGCCGATAAAACGTACCTTTCCTTTGTCGAGAAGCTTGCGATAGCCACTGAGCGTGTCTTCGTAAGGGGTCTCTGCATCGGGCCAATGCGACAAATAGAGGTCGATGGCTTCGACGCCGAGCCGCTTCAACGAGGCTTCCGCCGCCTCTTCGAGATATTTCGCCGACAGCCCTTTTTTGCCTGGTCCCATCGGTGAGCCGACCTTGGTGATGACGACGACGCGATCGCGATTCCCGCGCGCTTTCATCCACTCGCCGATGATCGTCTCGGACTCGCCGCCCTTATTGCCGGGCGCCCAGGCCGAATAGACATCGGCGGTATCGATGGCGTTGAAACCAGCAACGAAAAACCGGTCGAGCAATTCGAAAGAACGCGCCTTGTCGGCAGTCCAGCCAAAGACATTGCCGCCAAAAACCAAAGGCGCGATTTGAAGATCGGTGCGACCGAGACGACGCTTTTCCATAATAAAGCTCCGGAATTCGAGGCGACTGGCCCTATTTCACGGAGGACCGTGCGCGCAAGGTCACTCTACCAGCCACGCCGTCCAGGCGAAAAGCGCCGCAGGTTGACATTTGCGTCAAAAAAAAAATGGCGCGCCAGCGCACCGACAAAGGGCGGCAGAGGAGAAACGCTTCAGGCGAAAGCGGTGGCGGCGGCTTTATGCTCGGCCATCAAAGCGGCAAGATCGAGCCCGACCGGCGCGCCATCGATGACGCGCCAACGGCCGGCGACCATGACGCGATCCACGCGATGCGCGCCGCATAGGATCAACGCGGCGAGAGGATCATGCGCGCCGGAAAAGCGCGGCTCATCCAATGTAAACATCGCGAGATCCGCTTCGAGGCCGACAGCGATGCGGCCGATATCTGAGCGTCCGAGGCACCGCGCCGAACCTTCGGTCGCCCAACGCAGCACGTCGTGATGCGTCACCGCCGAAGCGCCATAGCGCAAGCGGCCAATCATCAGCGCGTGCCGCAACGCCTCCATCATGTTCGAGGAATCGTTCGACGCCGAGCCGTCTACGCCAAGCCCGACCGGAGCGCCCGCCGCGTCAAGCTCCTTCGTCCGGCAGATACCGGAGGCAAGCACCATATTCGAGGCCGCGCAATGACAGACGCCGACGCCAGCCTTGCCGAGGCGCGCAATCTCCTCAGCGTTGAAATGAATTCCGTGGGCGAGCCAAACCCGCGGGCTCATCCATCCTGTCTCTTCGAGAAGCTCGATAGGACGAACGCCATACATATCGAGACAGAAACGCTCTTCGTCCTCCGTCTCGCAAAGATGCGTGTGCATCTGGCAATCGTATTT
>JASLHV010000324.1 GCA_030153205.1 Roseiarcus sp.
CAGCGGCGGCAGGCCGAATTGGCCAAGCGGGCAGGGCGCGACATTGCAGTGGTCGCTTACAGTGCGCGGCGTCAGGACGACCGGGGGGTCGACCTTGGCGGCGCCGGGTTTTTTGCCCGTCCGGCGGATCTTGCCGCGTCCGCGCAAATCGATCTTTTCGTCGAATTGATCGGCGGAGCCGAGGGCGCCGCGTTCGAGGCCGTGAAAACCGCGCTGTCACGCGGCGTCTCCGTCGTTACGGCAAACAAGGCGATGCTGGCGGCGCATGGCTATGAGCTCGCGAGCTTGGCCGAGCGGACGGGCGCTCAGTTGTTCTTCGAAGCCGCGGTTGGCGGCGGCATACCGGTCATCAAGACCCTGCGCGAGAGCTTGGCAGGAAATGCAATCCGGCGAGTCTCCAGCATTCTTAACGGCACCTGCAACTACATCCTCTCGCGCATGGAGACGGACAAGCTTCCTTTCGAGGCCTGTCTGAGCGAAGCCCAAAGGCTCGGCTATGCGGAGGCCGATCCGACATTCGACATTGGCGGGTTCGACACCGCGCATAAGCTCGCGATCCTCGCGTCGCTCGCTTTCGGCGCAAAGATCGACGCAGGCGCGGTTTCCGTCGAGGGGATCGAGACCATCACGCTCGCCGATTTGGCCGCAGCGGACGAGCTTGGCTTTCGCATCAAGCTTTTGGGCGTCGCCGAACGAACCGCGCACGGCGTCGAGCAGCGGGTGCATCCGACAATGGTCGCCAAAAGCGCGCCGCTCGCCCAAACGATGGGAGTGCTCAACGCAGTTTCGATCGACGGCGATGCAATCGGCGAATTGACGCTGGTCGGGCCGGGAGCGGGCGGCGACGCGACCGCGTCAGCGGTCGCGGCCGACATCGTCGACATTGCCCGCGGAATCCGCGTGGCTCCGTTTGGCCGGCCCGCCGCATCGCTCGTCGACGCGGATCGCGTACCCATGCAGCGCCACGAGGGCGGATACTACGTGCGCCTCGCCGTTGTCGATCGTCCAGGCGCCATGGGCGCCATCGCCGCGCGGATGGGCGAGCAGCTGATCTCGCTTGAGGCGATCATGCAGAAGCGGGCCACGAAAGAGGCTGCCGCGGCCGGAGTGGTGCCGGTCACGTTGATGACCCATGGCACGACCGAAGCGTCGATCCGCGAGGCGTTGGCGCGAACTGTCGAAGACGGCGTGGTGCGAGAGAAGCCGCAGGTCATCCGCATCGAACGGGAAGCGGCGTGAGTGCGCTAACCTCGATGGAAACCGCGAGGGCCAGCGCCGGAGCGGAAGACCGCCGCATGCGGTTTGTGGCCATCGCGCTCATGTGCGCCACCATGGTCTGCTTCACCGGCCAGGACACCTGCGCCAAATGGTTGAGCGCGTCTCTGCCCGTCGCCCAAGTCGTATGGGCTCGTTACGTCGGGGCGGCGCTGATCGCGCTCGTCGCGTCGCGCGCCATCACGCGCCCCGCCATGCTTCGTTCGAGGCGGCCTCGACTCCAGCTCCTGCGCTCGGTTTTGCTGTTTTGCGCCACGACCGCGAATGTGTTCGCGGTGCGCCAGCTGCAATTGTCGGAGACGGCGACGATCTCGTTTCTGACGCCGGTCTTCGTGGCTCTCCTTGCCGGACCTATGCTTGGAGAAAGGGTGGGCGCGGAAGGCATGATTGCAATCGCGCTCGGATTTCTTGGCGTGGTGATCGCGACGCGCCCGGGCACGGCGGCGTTTCAGCCGATCGTTCTGCTCGCCGTCGCGGGCGTTGTCTGCAATTCGTTTTATGTGCTGGCCACCCGTAAGCTCGCGGGCGCGGACTCCGCCCAGACGACGCTCGCCTGGACGCAGGTCGCCGGCCTTGCGTTTCTGACCCCGATCCTGCCCTGGATCTGGCGCCAGCCCCCGTCGGTCACCGCCTGGCTCGTCATAGCCGTCATGGGCGTTTTCGCGGCCACGAGCCACGGCATGCTGATCGTCGCTCATCGGTTCGCTCCGGCGCCGACTTTGACCCCCTTCACCTACACCCAGCTTATCTGGATGATCGTCTCTGGCGTGCTGGTGTTTGGCGATTGGCCCGCCGCGTCCACCCTGATCGGCGCGGCTCTGGTTGTCGGGTGCGGGGCCTATCTGGCGCTGCGAGAGCGCAGAGGCCGCCAGGCCGGCCAGGCTCTCGCGACAATTGACGCCAAGCCAAAAGTCTAGTAAGTCAATCAACATTAGGTTTGTGACCGGCAGGATACTCCTGTGTTCCCTGGCATAGACCTGGTTTTCGTCGTTTCCGGGTTGGTTGTCGCCTTAACGGCCGGCTCCACTGGCTTCGGCGGCGGCTCGGATCATTCCCGTGTCGGACCAGTTTTCGTCGCCGATTGAGCTGTCTTCGGACCTGGAGTTTCGCGAGTGCCCCTTCCTGAAACAGCCCTGATTGTTCTTGCTGCAATCACGCTCGCCGCCGCCTTTGTGAACGGCGCGTTGGGCTATGGATTCTCCTCCCTGACCGTTCCGGTCGCGCTTGTGTTCTATGCAAACAGAGTCCTCAATCCGGCTCTGGTTGTCATCGAAGTGTTTATCAATCTCTATGTTCTCTTCATCAATCGGTCGAGCATCCGGGTCGTATGGAAGCGTGTCCTACCAATTCTCGTCGGACTCGTTCCGGGCATCGCGGTCGGCAGCCTCTTTCTAGTCTCTCTCAATGCTGGCTGGATCAAATTCTTCACCTACGCCGTCCTTCTCCCTTTGATTCTCGCCCAAGCCGCAGGGGTGCGCAGGCCAATTGAACGCGAACGACTTATCGGTCTTCCTTTTGGGATCGGGCTTGGCTTCCTCTATTCGGTCACGACGGTCTCCGGCCCGCCGCTAGCGATCCTTTTTAATAATCAAGGCTTGGTCAAAACCGAGTTTCGCGCCGGTCTCGGATTGGTTCGCGTTGCTGAATCGAGCTTGACCGCGGTCGCCTACTACCATTTGGGCCTCTACTCGATGGAAAGCCTAAACCTGCTTTCTGTGATCGTCCCGAGCGTGCTGATCGGGATACCGCTTGGAGCCTACGCAATCCGACGGCTTGACGCCGAGACGTTCCGCCGCTTCTGCATGAGTTTTGACGCTTGGGTTGTTGGATTTGGCCTTTCCCGGGTGCTTATCGAACTCAAGTTGATGGAAGCCCCCTGGGCCTATGTCGTCATGGCTGCGGCCGCCTTGGTGGACATTTACCTGCTGTACGTCTTCTTCAAGCGGCGGAAGCGAGGAGAGTTCGCCTTGGACTCCACATCCCACTCGTTGGCGCCAAGCCGCGGCTGAAGGGTCGTCGCGACAC
>JASLHV010000334.1 GCA_030153205.1 Roseiarcus sp.
CGTCCCCCTCTGCAAATCTTTGAAAGTCCGCCATAGAACGTTGACGGACGACGGCGTCGAAGTTTTGTTGGCCGATATGGAAGTCGGCTATCGGGCAATTAAAGAGCGTTTCACAAGTCGCGTCACTCTGAACCGACCGCGTCTCAAAGTGTTGGTCGAATATGTCGATGGGCCGTTCAGCCAGATGGAGAATACCTGGACGTTTACGGACGAGGCCGCCTCCGATGAAGCGCTCTCGCGCGTTGAGTTTTTCATCGTGTATCAATTCAAGAGCCGAATGCTCGGCGCACTGATGGGCTCCATGTTCGACGCCGCATTCAGAAGATTCGCCGCGGCCTTTGAGGCGCAAGCGGACGCCGTTTATGGCGCACATCCCTAGCGATCCGAGGTACGATCAGCGGCTCGCTGCTTTCTCCAAAAGTTCGAGCGCTGTCTCGACAGCGGCAAGACGAATCGCGCGACGGCCGAGATCGCCGTAGCGGCGCTCAGCCGCCACGATTTCAGCGCCGGAGGCGGCGCAGGCGAAGTGAACGAGCCCGACCGGCTTCTGCGCCGTCCCGCCGTCGGGGCCTGCAACTCCGGTGATCGACACGGCGATATGGGCGCGCGAGCGTTCAAGGGCGCCCGCCGCCATGGCGCGAGCCGTCTCGGCGCTGACGGCGCCGTGCGCTTGCAGGATCTCAGCGCTGACCCCAAGCACGTCCTGTTTCGCTTGGTTCGAATAGACGACGAATCCGCGCTCGAGGACCGCCGATGAACCTGCGATCTCGGTCAAGAGCCCGCTGAGCAATCCGCCCGTACAAGATTCCGCGCAAGCCGCCATCAGGCCTTTTCTTCGGCAAAGCGCGATAAAGGCTTCGGCGCGCTGCTCCAATAGCTGAGGAAACATCCTCGCATCCCCCGTTAAGGCAAACGCACAGTAGCGATCGCTATGCAAGCTATGCCTTCGCCGCGGCCGGTAAAGCCGAGCCGCTCCGATGTCGTGGCTTTGATTGCAACGCGATCGATCGTGAGGCCGGCGATTTCGGCGATTTTCGAGCGCATGGCCTCGCGGTGCGGGCCAATCTTCGGCGCCTCGCAAACGATCGTCGCGTCGATGTGGGAGATCACGCCGCCGCGTTCTCGTACGCGGCGGGCGGCGTCTTCAAGGAAAATGCGGGAAGGCGCGCCGCGCCACTGCGGATCGGACGGCGGAAAATGCGCGCCAATGTCACCGTCGGCGATGGCGCCGAGCAGCGCATCGGTAATGGCGTGCAGAGCGACGTCGGCATCGGAATGTCCCGCAAGGGTACGGTCGTGCGGGATTTTGATCCCGCCGAGCCATACGCCATCGCCGGGACCGAAAGCGTGAACGTCATAGCCTTGGCCGGTACGAATATCGCCAGCACGATTCATAAGACGGGCCTCCGCGGCGATCAGATCATCGAGATTGGTGATTTTCACATTCGAGGCGTCGCCAGCAAAGATATGGGTCGGCGAGCCGGCCCATTCGGCTATGGCGGCGTCATCCGTAAAGTCTTCGCGTCCAGAACCGGCTGCGCGTTTATGCGCGTCGAAGATGAGATCGAAGCGAAAGGACTGGGGCGTTTGCATCGCCCGCAATCGCGCGCGCGGCGGCGTGGCTACAACCATATTGGCCGCGTCGATCTCTTTGACCGTGTCGCTGAGCGGCAAGCCGGGCGCGGCTGCGCTATGGTCTTGAGCGGCGTCGATCGCCCGGCTGACAAGATCCGAAGACGGAAAGGGACGCGCGCCATCGTGGATGAGGACGATGTCGGGCTCCGAAGACATTTGAGCGGATAGTCCGGCGAAGCCGCTCTCCTGGCGTGTTTCCCCGCCAAGCGCGGGCGGACCAATCGCCGCAGCGCAACGCGGCGATAGAAATGTTAGGGCGTGTTCGTAACGTTCGCGATCATCAGGATGGATGACGACTGTGACTTTGCAAAAGTCATGCGCAACTGTCAGAGCCTCGAGCGTATAGCAAAGCACCGGGCGACCGGCGCAAATCCGATATTGTTTAGGCTCTTCCCCGCCAAGACGCGTTCCGCGGCCGGCGGCGAGAACCAATAGCGACACTTTGGGCGGGTTCGACAAGGGGTGGCTCCGCGGTTGCGACGTTCTCTCGCTTTGCGTCACCGCAAGTGTCAACTGTTGGCCACAAGGCTAACTTGCCGAAACTGAGCTTTTGATTAGAATGTGGGCATAATGTCATTTGCTCAATATTTAGGCAGACGAAATCCTGGCCTTCGGATCGGGAATGTCGTGACGGGCGGTTCGGTCTCGCTCGCGCCCATGTCCGGCGTGACCGACGTCGCGATGCGGCGCATCGCCCTGCGTTTTGGCGCCGCCTTGGCCCCGACAGAGATGGTCGCCTGCCATTCCTATCTCGCCGACGATAGTGAAGCCACATTGCGAGCTGAAGGCGAAGGGCTGACGCCCCATGTGGTTCAATTGGTGGGCTGCGATCCATGCGCTATGGCGCTCGCCGCCAAACGCGCCGAGAACGCTGGCGCCGAAATCATCGATATCAATATGGGTTGCCCGGCGAAGCGCGTCGCTGGCGCCCTTGCCGGCAGCGCCTTGATGCGCGATCTCGATCACGCGTTGCGGATCATCGAGGCGGTCGTCGGAGCTGTCCGCAAGCCAGTGACGCTGAAAATGCGCCTTGGCTGGGATGACGTCAGCCGTAATGCGCCAGAGCTGGCGAGGCGCGCTGAGGCGGCGGGAATCCGTTTGGTGACCGTCCACGGCCGGACCCGATGTCAGTTTTACAACGGTCGCGCCGATTGGGCCGCGGTCCGCGCCGTGGTCGAGAACGTTGCTATTCCCGTTGTCGTCAATGGGGACTGCTCTACACTCGATGACGCCAGGTCGATGCTTGCGCTTTCGGGCGCAGCGGGCGTCATGGTTGGGCGAGCCGCTATTGGCGCTCCGTGGCTTGTCGGCCAGATCGCGCGATCGCTCGCAACCAACGCCCCGATCGTGGAAATACCAGTCGCCACCCGCCGGGCGGCGGCTGTCGAGCACTTGGAGGGATTGCTTGTCCTGTTCGGCTCCTATGCCGGCTTAAGACACGCCCGTAAGCATTTGGCGGCCTATGCAGAGAAGGCCGGCGCCTCGGCTGATCATCGGCGAGCGTTGGTGACCTGCGAGGACCCCGAGCAGACGCGCGCGCTTCTCGCGGACGCCTTCAATCGCGCGGAAGGGCGGGAGGCGGCATGAACCGTCGTCCTCTTGTCGAGCCCACCGAGCAAGAAGTCTTCGGCGACGCCATGCGGCTTTTGAACGCCTTGCCGCAGCCCGTCTTGGCGGTTGACGCCTCCGGCCGGGTTCGCGAGGTCAATACTGCCGCCGAAAATTTCTTCGACATGGGGCGGGCGTCGTTGCAGCGCAGCCGGCTCGAAGATCTCATTCCCTTTGGTTCTCCGGTCCTCGATCTCGTTGAAGAGACCATGTCGGCCGAGGCGCCGATCAACGGTTACAAGCTCGATGTCTCCTCGCCGCGGACTGGCGCTGGTCGCTCGGTCGACGCCTTCATCGCTCCGTTGCCGCAAACGGCGGGCGGCGTCGTCCTTATGCTGCAAGAACGGTCAATTGCTGAAAAAATGGACAGACAATTGACCCATCGCGGCGCTGCCCGCTCAGTGACCGCGCTTGGCGCCATGCTGGCGCATGAAATCAAAAATCCTCTTTCGGGCATTCGCGGGGCCGCCCAACTCCTTGAAAGCGCGGTCAGTGACGAGGATCGCGCCCTAACGAGGCTGATCTGTGAGGAGACAGATCGGATCGTGAAATTGGTTGACCGAATGGAGTCGTTCTCCGACGAGCCGCCGGGACAGCGCGAGAGCCTTAACATTCACGCCGTATTGGATCATGTCCGCATGGTCGCCTCGGCAGGCTTCGCGCGGCACATTCGCATCCAACAAGCTTACGATCCCTCGCTGCCCACCGTTTCCGGGTCGCGCGATCAACTTATCCAGGTCTTCCTTAATCTTGTTAAAAACGCCGCGGAAGCCATTGATCAATCTGGAATCGATGGCGAAATTGTTCTTTCGACCGCCTATCGTCCCGGCGTTCGCCTGAAGACCCGAGCGGCGGCTGAGCCGGTAAGTCTGCCCCTAGAGGTCTGCGTTCGCGATAACGGCCCGGGGGTTCCACCTGACATTGCCGGCCACCTCTTCGACCCCTTTGTGACGACCAAGTCGTCCGGCACTGGCCTCGGACTTGCACTGGTCGCGAAAATCATTGGCGACCATGGAGGCGTAGTCGAATTTGAATCGTTGCCTCGGCGGACGACGTTTCGCGTGTTGTTGCC
>JASLHV010000338.1 GCA_030153205.1 Roseiarcus sp.
GCCGGTAGGCGTTGCGACAGCGGGTCACGAAGGGCCGGACAAGACGCATCTCGAGGCGCAAGACAAGACAACGGCCGCAGGCGGCAAACTCGCCGATCAAGAAAAGTGGAAGCGAACGGAGCATCCTTTCGACGCCTATGCGCGGCTGAAGGCGGAGGCGAAATCCGGCGTCCATCCGAAGCCCGACGATAATTTTCGCTGGCGCTTCCACGGCCTTTTCTATGTCGCGCCGGCGCAGACGAGCTACATGTGCCGATTGCGCATTCCCAACGGAATTCTTTCCTCCTGGCAGTTCGAAGGCGCGGCGGCTTTGGCTGAAAAATACGCCGGCGGCTATTGCCATGTGACGACGCGCGCCAATCTGCAATTGCGCGAAATCCAGCCGGAAAACGCGCCGGATCTTATCGAGGGGCTGGCCGCGATCGGGCTCGTGGCGAAAGGCTCCGGCGCCGACAACATCCGCAACGTCACGGGCCATGCGACCGCGGGGATCGATCCCCAGGAATTGATCGACACCCGGCCGCTGGCGAACGCGTGGCACAATCACATTCTCAACGACCGTTCGCTCTATGGATTGCCACGCAAGTTCAACGTCGCCTTCGACGGCGGCGGAATCATCCCGACGCTTGAAGAAACCAATGACATCGCTTTTCAAGCGGTGATGGTCGGCGCCGGGGCAAGTTTTGAAGGCGCGTTGATCGAGCCCGGTCTTTGGCTCCGACTCGGCCTTGGCGGCATTACAGGCCATAAGGATCTGGCGCGCGACACCGGCGTGATCCTTCGCCCGGAGGAAGCGATCGATATCGCCGACGCGATCGTACGCGTCTTCATCGACCATGGCGATCGGACCAATCGTACGAAGGCGCGGTTGAAATACGTGCTGGACGCCTGGGGCTTTCCAAAATTCATCGAAGCGGTTGAAGAGAAGCTCGGCCGCAAGCTCACCAAGATCGACCCTCATTTCGTCGCGCCCCGGCCTGGCTTCGACCGCTTCGCCCATATCGGCGTTCGCGCGCAGAAACAGCCCGGCTTGAATTGGCTCGGCGTCGCATTGCCGGTCGGCAAACTCACGGCAGAGCAAATGCGTGCACTCGCCGCGATCGCGCGACGGTTCGGCGACGGCGACATTCGATTGACCGTCTGGCAAAATCTTCTCATCTCGGGAATTTCCGACGCCAGAATAGAGGACGCGATCGCCGGCGTGGCCGCAGCAGGCCTTGGGACGAACGCCAACGCCTTGCGCGCGGGCCTTGTCGCCTGCACGGGCAATCGCGGCTGCAAATTCGCCAATGCCGACACCAAGTCCCATGCGCTCGACATCGCCGCCCATGTCGAAACGCGCGTCGACCTGGATCAACCTATCAATATCCACCTGACGGGCTGCCATCACTCTTGCGCGCAGCATTATGTCGGCGACATCGGCCTTGTCGGCGCAAAGGTCGATGTCGACGAAGACACGCAGGTCGAAGGGTACAATGTGGTCGTTGGCGGCGGCTTCGGCGCCGACGCGAGGATCGCTCGTGAATTATTCTCCGGCGTCAAGGCGAGCGACGCGCCGGCTCTCGTCGAGCGCCTGCTTAAGACGTACCTTTCGCAGCGCTCCGGACCCGAGGAGAGCTTCCAGGCTTTCGCCAATCGACATGACGTCGAGGCGCTGAAGGCTTTATTCGCGGAGGCCGCCGCATGAGCATGCATGACATACCCAAAGGCGCGCTTCTCATTCCGGAAAGCGCGCCTTTCACGGCGGAGCAGCGCGCTTGGCTGTCGGGCTTTCTGGCCGTCGTCCTGACGGCGCCGCCGCCTTCGGCCGGCGCAACGAGCGTTGCCCCCGCGCCCGCCGGCCCGGCGCTCGCCAGCAATGACGAGGCGCCGTGGCACGATCCGGCCATGGCGATGGGCGAGCGCATGCAGCTTGCAGAAGGCAAGCCGCTGGCGCCGCGTCTCATGGCGGCCATGGCGCAGCAGGATTGCGGCCAATGCGGCTACAATTGCGCTGATTACGCCAATGCGCTGTTCAAGCGCAGCGAAGAGCGTCTCAATCTCTGCGCGCCCGGCGGCAAAGAAACGCAGCGTATGCTGAAGGCGCTGGCGGTTGAACTGGACGCCGCAGTCGGTGAGATAAAAACCGCGGCCGTTGCGAAAAGCGATACTCCGTCGGCGACGGATTCCGACGCTGCTCCGATCGGCCGAAGCCGCGAGCGGCCCACAGAAGCGACCTTCCGCCAGCGCCGGCTGCTAAACGGGGCAGGTTCGGAGAAGCAGACGTGGCATATCGAATTCGATATCGCCGAGTCGGGGATCGATTATGCCGTTGGCGATTCCTTCGGCGTCATCCCGACCAATGATCTCGGCCTCGTCGATCAGATCATCGCGACGCTCGGCGCATCGCATGAAACGCCGACGCGAGGACGGACTTTACGTACGACGCTCCTCGAGGATGTCGCGCTCGGGCCTGCGCCGGACACGCTCTTTGAACTCTTCTCCTTCATCCTCGGCGGCGAGGCGCGGGCGAAGGCGCGTGCGCTGGCGCAAGGCGACGACCCCGACGGCGATGCAGCGACGCTCGATGTGCTGGCGGCGTTGCGGAAATTCCCACAGGCGCGGCCGCATCCGGAAGCTTTCATCGACGCGCTGGAGCCGATGCATCCGCGCCTCTACTCCATCTCATCGTCGCCAAAACATGACCCCGGCCGGCTGACGCTCACGGTCGATACCGTCAAATACGTCATCGGCAAGCGCCGCCGGCTCGGCGTCGCCTCGACCTTTTTGGGCGAACGCCTCGCGCCCGGCGCCAAGGTGAAAGTCTTCGTCCAGGCCGCGCATAATTTCGCGCTGCCCGCCGACCCGACGACACCGGTCGTCATGATCGGCCCCGGCACGGGCGTCGCGCCTTTCCGCGCCTTCCTGCAGGAACGCGCGGCGATCGCCGCGCCGGGGCGAAATTGGCTGTTCTTCGGCCATCAACGCCAGACGTGCGACTTCTTCTACCGCGAAGAATTGGAGGCGATGCGCCGCGACAATGTGCTGACGCGACTGTCCCTCGCGTGGTCGCGCGATGGCGCGCAAAAGTTCTACGTGCAAGACCGCATGCGCGAAGTCGGCGCCGATCTCTGGCGCTGGCTCGCCGAAGGCGCGCATATCTATGTCTGCGGCGACGCCAAACGCATGGCCAAGGACGTCGAGACGGCGCTTGTC
>JASLHV010000343.1 GCA_030153205.1 Roseiarcus sp.
ATGCAAGCCTTGCACGACAAGCTTGAGCGCGACAGCTTTGATCTAACGGCGAAGGCGCCCGCCGCCGGCCGCCATTACGCAAACTTCGTCGACAATCAGGAGCTATCTGCTTTGGCGGGCGATCCGCTCGCCGGTCGGTTCCGCCATTGGCGCGGCCGCTCCGGCCAGCGTTATATTTTTTCAGTCTATGATGAGGCGTCTTGTCCGGCCTATGACGAGGTCGTCCTCGCGGTCGCCGTCGTCGAGGCGAATGAAACGCGGCGTATCGTTTTCATCGTGGACACTGGCGTCCTGCCGGAATTAACGATCGCGCGCGCGAAGCAGGCGGCTTCGGCGATCGAAGGCGCAGTTGAATTTCATGTCCATCTTCTTGCCGGCTCGCGAGCAGAACGGGCGGCGGCGATCGAAGACTTGCATCCCGGCCCGAATTTTTTCTAAAGATATTTTCGATCACTAAGGACCCAATCGAAACGCGCGATATTCCAGCAATTCATTGCCGCTGAAGCGCGTTTCGATTTTCAATGAATAGTTCGATGGTTGGCGGCGGGACAGTACGTCGCCAGTATTTTATATTGCGAAGTAGCCCTTTATCGAAGGGAGGCGTCATTGTCGTTTGTCGATTTTTTCAAGGAAATTATTGCGCCTGGCTCGGCCCTTGTTTTGTCGCTCGCCGCTCTGGCGATTGCTTGGTCCTTCAGCGGCGCCTACGAGCGCATGGAGCAAACGCGATTGAACTTCGATGCATTTGAGAAACGCTTTGAGATTTATGAAGCTGCGCGGGTGTTGATCGATTGCGTCAAACGTCATGAAGATGCCGAAGCGCGCGCGCATGGCCTTCGAACACTCGAGATAAAGATTGAACAGGCGCGCTTTCTCCTTGATCGGCCGGTCCAAGATTTACTGAGAGAAATTGCGATCGTTTGCTCCTGTATTTTGACGACGCGCGATCGGCGCGGGCGTCTCAAGCAAGGATCGGATGACGAGAAATGGCTGACGTTTGGGAAGGAGCTCTCCGCCTATGACGCCAAACTCACGGAGCTTAACGACCAGTTGGCTCCGGTTTTTGAAAGAGCGATCGCGCTGCCGCAGCTCGTCCAAAGTCGGGGCTGGCTAGCAAACTAAGCAAAGTAATCTCGTAGCGACGGACAGAATTGGGTCGAAATCTCAGCGCGCTTTTTCGCCTTTCAGCTCTTTTCGAATCTGCGCTTCGCGCAACCGCTCCGCTAGCCACTCCAGCGTCGCATCCTTGATCCCGACTTCCTCCAGATGCCCAACCGTGTTGAGAATATATTCGTCGTTCGGCCCTGATCCGCCGACCGCCTGAGACGTCAGGCGCAGCAACTCTTCATGACTCAGCGCGCCGGCGTATTGCGGATGATTGCGGTCGGCGACATAGGTGATCGCCTCAACCAGGGCGCCCTCCCAGAGGAGGACGCGCACCGTCTTTTCAAGGTACACAGAAGTGACCTGCTCGCGTTCGCGAAGATAAGCGATCGTTGCCTCTCGCTCGGCCGCCGCCACGCGAAAAGCCGCGCCATGGCAAGCGCCGCCGCGATCAAGGCCGAGGACGAGGCCAGGCTTTTCCGGCGTGCCGCGATGTACCCAAGAATAGATGCAGAGGCTGCGCCGCCAGCCGCGCATCAAGCCATTCTGACGCTCGAGATAAGGAAACCCCGGCCGCCACATGAGCGAGCCGTAGCCGAAGACCCAGAGGTCGGCTGAAGACGTATCGGCGTCCGAACCTTGGCGGCTTACGCTCGAGAGAGCAGCGACATGTCCTGTCGTACCCCGTCCACCATGCTTCGCATCCCCCTCGCCCGTTCCGCTTCGCTCCACAGGGGAGGACAGGACGCGTCCTCCCCCGCGAAGCAGGGAAGGGCGGTGGAAGGGGCCTGCGGCGGCGGAAGGATCAGACGTCGCTCGCCTTCTGCCGCGGTTCAGCGCGACCCTCATCTCCCTTCGCCATTCTCGCTCGCCTGTCTTCCAAAGTCCGGCGCTGCGGTTTCCTGGCCCTGTTCGATAATACCGCGTCGTATCGCGCGGGTGCGTGTGAAGAGATCGAACAGCCCATCGCCATCGCCCCAGCGGATCATACGTTGCAAGGCGGCGAGATCCTCATTGAAACGCCCGAGCACTTCCAGCACGGCTTCCTTATTGTGCAGGAACACGTCCCGCCACATGGTCGGATCGGACGCGGCGATACGGGTGAAGTCGCGAAAACCGCCGGCGGAAAATTTGATGACCTCGGAGCTCGTCACTTCTTCGAGATCAGCGGCCGTACCCACGATATTGTAGGCGATCAGATGTGGAACATGGCTCGTCATCGCCAGGACGAGATCGTGATGCGCAGCGCCCATCGCCTCGACATGGGAGCCGAACGCCTCCCAAAGGGCCTTCACGCAAGCAACCGCCGCCTCGTCGGCGCCTTCCGGCGGCGTGAGGATGCACCATCGGCGGCGGAACAATGTCGCAAAGCCGGCGTCCGGCCCGGAATATTCCGTGCCCGCGACGGGATGAGCCGGAACGAGCCTGGCGTGCGGCGGCAACCGTGGCTGCAGCGCGGCGATCACTGCGGATTTGACCGAGCCGACATCCGACACGATCGCGCCTTCTTTGAGATGCGCAGCGATTTCACCGCCGACCGCGGCGTTGGCGCCGACCGGCACGCAAAGGATGACGAGATCGGCGTCGCGCACCGTCTCAGCAAGGTTCGGCGCCACGAAATCGGCTATCTTCAAGTCTTCTACGCGTTTGCGCACGGCGGGATCAGCGTCGCCGGCGACGATCACCCGCGCCGCGTTCATCCGCCTCGCCGCTCGCGCGATCGAAGAACCGATCAATCCGAGCCCAATGATGGCGAGCCTCTCGACCAGCGGCGCCGTCAAAGCAGGACCAAGCTCAGCCACGCGTTTGCCCCATGAACTCGGTCAGCGCGACGATGAGGCCTTGATTAGCTTCCTCGGACCCGATCGTCAGGCGCAAACAATCCGGCAAACCATAGGCGCCGACGGCGCGTAAGATGTAGCCGCGCGCCGTAAGGAACGCGTCGGCCGCCTTGGCGTCGCAGCCTTTCTCCTTCGGAAAGCGTAACAAAAGGAAGTTGCCGACGCTCGGCGTCACACTGACTCCAAGGCGCTCGATCTCCTGGGTCAACCGAGGCAACCAGCGGTCATTGTGCGCGACGGCCTTATCGAGATGCGCCGTATCGGCAAGCGCTGCGACGCCCGCCTCGATGGCCGCGCCGTTGACGTTGAACGGCCCGCGGATGCGGTTCACTGCGTCGATAACATGCGTCGGCCCATAGGCCCAGCCGAGGCGCAGATTGGCGAGTCCGTAAATTTTCGAGAAGGTGCGCGTCATCACCACATTTTCGCTCGTCGAAACGAGTTCGATGCCCGAGGCGTAGTCGTTGCGCGAAACATATTCGGCATAGGCCGCGTCAAGGACGAGCAGGACATGCGGCGCGAGACCCGCGTGCAGGCGCTTCACCTCGGCGAAGGGAATGTACGTGCCGGTCGGATTGTTCGGATTGGCCAGGAACACGACCTTGGTCCGCTCGGTCACCTTAGCCAAAAGCTGGTCGACGTCGGTCGCGTAATCTTTCTCCGGCGCGACCACCGGCGTTGCGCCGGATGCGCGGATCACAATCGGATATTCGAGAAATCCATATTGGCTGTAGAGACCTTCGTCCCCCGGGCCGAGATAGGCCTCCGCGATCAGGTGCAGGATGTCGTCCGAACCGTTGCCGCAAATGATATTTGCCGGATCGAGCCCATAGCGTTTGGCGATTGCCTCGCGCAAAGCCGAGGCCGAGCCGTCGGGATAGAGCGCGAGGTCCTTGGCGGTCGCGCGAAAGGCCTCGATCGCTCGCGGCGAAGGTCCAAGCGGCGTCTCGTTGGACGACAGTTTGAAAATTTTGGCGACGCCTGGCGCGGCGCTTTTGCCCGGCACATAGGCGTCGATCGCCATGATATTGGCGCGGGGCGTGGGGCGCGAAAGGACGGTTGCGGACATGAGACGATCAAACTCCGATTTGCTGGCGACGCCGGACCAGGCGGCGGCGATTTAACTCATGGCGCCGGCGCCGCGCGCGGAAAAGTCAAAGCGCGCGGCGTGGGCGCCGATTTCGACAAGGCGAAGATCACCAGCGCCTGCCGCGCGCAAGGCACTATGCAAAGCGTCCGGCGGGACGTCGCCCGGCCGCGCGATCAACAGTGACAGGCCCATGCCGTCGGCGGCGTTGCCGATGATCTCGGCGCCGAGCGCGCCGAGCGCTGCGGGATAATCGCCGCGCCAGCGATCGAGCGCCGCCGCCTCGATGACGACGTCGCGGGCGGCGCCTTCGGCGAGCGGCTTGGCGATGACGAAGACCGGCATGCCGGCCGGATGGTCCGGCCGTTCGACGAGAGGTAGTCGCGCAATGATTTTCGGCGCCGTGGCGGGGATGAGCTTCGTCCACCAAGCGCCTGCCGCCGCGCCGCCGTCGAGGGCGAACATGCCGAGATCGCCGGGCGCCTCCGCGACCGCGTTGATAACGCCGGCTGCGCTGTGATGCGGAACGCAAGGGACTGTGAAGCCGAAATGAAACCGCGCCGAATCGCGCATGGCGGCGTCGCCCCGCGACATGTCGCAATGGACCGAATGGGGCGACTGAACATAGGTGAAGGTCGAAATGATGATGCGCCAGATACCCTCGACCGTCTCGAGCGGCAAGAGGCCGCGATGGCGCTCGGCGAGCGCCCGCATCATGGCGGCCTCGCGCGCCGGCCGGAAGGCCAGGCCGCCGCCCTGGCGCGCCTTGATCGCGATCAGCCGGTCGATGATCTGGCCCCGCTCGATCAGGAGTTCATGCATCGCCGCATCGATCCGGTCGATGTCGACGCGAAGATCGGCGAGCGTTTCCGCGGAGGGTTCCTTGAGCACGGCGGCGGTTCCGAAAGCGGCCGGATGGCCGGGCGCTCTCTTACAGGGGTCGCGGCGCGGCGCCAATGCGGATCGCGATCAAGCGATCCCCATACGCCTAGGCGTGACCTATCGCTTCCCAGGGATTAATCAGGGTTAGACCAATATCCGAGAAGTCTTTTGTGTTTCGCGTGGCGACCGCGGCCCCTCGTGAAAGTGCAATGCCGGCAATTTGCGCATCGAACGAGCCAATAGGTCTGCCCACCTTACGTCGAACCGCGGTAAGGTCTGCATAAGCGCGGGCTGCTTCAGAATCAAATGGCAGGCTCGGTGACCGCCGTCGTGAAGATCGAGGCAAGCGGCTGCGCCACGAGCCATGCCTTCACGCTCGCGCTCGGTCTTTGCGACAACGTTTCAGTGACGACATTCGTATCGAGGATGACCATCAGTCGAAATCGATCGGAGGAGGCAATGGCTCACGTGGCGGAATTTCCAAATCGACGCCGCCGAAAGGCTCGACGCGCGCCCGAATGGCGTCGAATAGATTGCGAGGCTTTGCGGCTTCGGTCGATAACGCCGCCCGTAAAATGTTGCGTGCTTCATCCTCCATCGAACGGCCGTGCGAGGCCGCCCTGATGCGGAGGCGCCGCTTCAAAGGCTCATCCAAGTTGCGAATCGTCATACTGGCCAAGCAGACCCTCGTTCAGCAATGATTGCAAAATAATCATTGCTGCGACGCGGTCAATCCGTCGATGAAGCTGTGGGGCGAAGCTTGACCCCAACGTCCCTGGCTGCAAGCCTTGGCGAACCTTCACGGTGAGCCGAATTCATGTCCAGCCTGGCCAAAGCGATCGACCTGCGCGACGCCATCCGCAGCATCCCGGACTATCCCAAGCCGGGCATCATGTTTCGCGACATCACCACGCTGCTTGGCGACGCGCGCGCCTTCCGCCGGGCGGTCGATGAATTGGTGCAGCCCTGGGCGGGGATGAAGATCGACAAGGTGGCCGGCATCGAGGCGCGCGGCTTCATCATCGGCGGCGCCGTCGCCCACCAAGTCTCGGCCGGCTTCGTGCCCATCCGCAAGAAGGGCAAGTTGCCGCATACGACCGTGCGCGTCGCCTATTCGCTCGAATATGGCGTCGACGAGATGGAGATGCATGAGGACGCCGTCGCCAAGGGCGAGCGGGTCGTCCTGGTCGACGACCTCATCGCGACCGGCGGCACCGCCGAGGGCGCGGTCAAATTGCTGCGCAACATGGGCGCCGAAGTGCTGGCGGCGTGCTTCATCATCGACCTGCCGGACTTGGGCGGAGCGGAGAAGCTGCGGAAACTGGATGTGCCGGTCAGGACGCTGATTGCGTTCGGCGGGCATTGAAGGTCGGACCAGAGACGACGTCTTGGCGCGCGTCTCAAAATCTTCAGGCGATCGTCCGCTTGGATGGTCGACTATCACCCGGAAAGAACAAGCGCCGGGCTCGAGGCGAAAGACCAACGCGTGAAATTCCGATGAAGCCGCGCGCCCCTCAAGGTCATTGCTGCATTTGAGGGACATGCGCGTTCAGATTATATAGAGCGCATTTGAATTGCCGCATTTCTTTTAGCAATGAGATTGTTCCCGCCCGCGACAAACCAAAATTGGACCGGCCCGCTCTTTCGCGCGAGGCGGTATTTGAGATTTAGCTTCAATGGATAGACGAAATGAGAGCGATCCGTCGCTTGTCGAGGCCGCGCCGTTTGAGCTGCGCGTCCTTGGTCAACTCGAATTGGTACATGTCCAATCCGGCGAGTTGATCCCACTGCCGGCTGCTAAAATGCGGGCGCTGGTCGCTTACCTCGCGGCTGCGCCTCGCCTTACCGCCGAGCGCCGACAAATTGCGGGGCTGCTTTGGGCGAGCAGCGGCGAGCGTCAGGCCCGGCAGAGCATGCGTCAGTTGCTCAGCAACTTCAGACGCGACATCGATCCGCGCGCCTCGGCAATTCTCGCTTTCGACGAGACAAGCGTGAGCCTCAATAGTTCGATGGTCGTCATTGACCGGACGATTCTTCTCGAGGCGCGTGGCGAGGCCGATTTGTCCAAACTCGCGCGGGCGGCTGACCTCTATCGCAACGACTTTGGGCTGGCGTTAGAGATCGGCGAAAATGATTTCGACGCCTGGCTGCACAGCGAACAAATGCGATCGCGAGAGGTGGCGGTTACAATATTAGACAGCCTCATCCGCGCGTTGATCGCTCTTGGAAGACATGACGAGGCCCTGAAGCGCGCCAATCGGCTCGCCGAGATCGAGCCGTTGCGCGAGGAAACCCATCGGTTGGCGATCTCGCAGGAGGCGATCGTCTCAGGCCGGGCCTCGGCCATGCAACGCTACGAGACTTTTCGCGTGCTGCTCAGAGATGAACTCGGCGTCCGGCCCGAGGCCGCCACCCTTCATCTGTTAGAGGAATTACGCCAACAACAGCCCGCTCTCACCCAACCTATCGCGACAATCGGTGATCCGAGCAAAACCGGCGGCGACGCGGCTTCGCCAGCGCTTAAGAGTCACGGCGGGAGAAGGACGTGGCACCGACCCGCACTCGCCGCCAGCCTCGCCGCCTTCCTGTTGCTCGGCGTCGTCGTTCTGTGGCGTCTTTCTTCCTCGCCGATCGCGCAGACGAGTGAGTCCGACGGCCGCGCCGCTGTCGCCATTCTCCCATTCGACTTTGACGCCCACTTGGACGCCCTTCGCGCCCAAGGCCGCGCCTATGAGAGCGAGGCCAAGCTCGCCTTCGCGCGCAATCGCCTTTTATCGGTTGTCGAATCGCCGGAGAATCGAGCCGCGCGAGGCCCAATCGCCCGTTACATCGTCAAAACCAGCGTGGCGGAAACAGCCGACGGCGCGCGAGCCGAAGTGAGCCTATTCGACTCGGCGACCGGCGCCCGCATCTTCGCGACGCCGATGCCGATGTCCGGCGATAAAACCGCTTTCGCTTCGGAGCTCTATGAGCTCGTCTATCCTGCGCTCGTGCTCGATCGGGCGGATAAGCTTTCAGTCCACGATCCAAATTCGAACGCGGCTCTGCTTTGGCGGGCCGAGGCGGAGCAGACCAAACGAGACGCCCGCATCGTCGATCCGCCGGAATTCGCCTTGTTCGAAACCGTTCTCGCCCGGAATCCTGATCAAATCGACGCGCTGTTGGGGCTCGCGGACGGCCTCATTCAGAGAGCGGCCCGCGATCTCAGCAAAGGCGTGAGTCGAACGGACGATATGACACGTGCGGCGTCTCTGCTGGAGCGTGCCAAGTCGCAAGCGCCCAATCTTGCAAAAGTCGCTTTCCTCGAAGGCATGCTCGCCAAGCTGCAAAGCAATTTTGCAGCGGCTTACGAGAGCTTCGAGATCGCCGCAAAGCGCGACCCCAGCGATTTGACCCCCACCATCCAGGCCGCTCACGTGAGGATGTTTCTTGGCGAGTTCGAAGAGGCCTATGCGCGAATAGAGGCGATCCCGGATATACCTTCCGAATCTGCCTTTATTTCCGGCGAGATGGCCCTTATGGCGGGACATTCGGACCTCGCTCTGGCCTATTACGACCAGGCGATCTCCGCGAGCCCGAATATCCCGAGGAACTATGCTTGGCGCGCCGTGGCCCTTTGGCGAGTAGGTCGAAAGACGGAGGCGCATGAGAACGCGCTGAAGTCGCAGAATATGACTCCGCCCTACCTGACTTCATGGATGGCGCATCGCGGACAATTTGCCGACAAGCGCTACCGAGACGCGCGCGACGCTTGCGTGGCGATCTTTACGGAAGCGCTGACATATGCGTCAACGAATTGAATTTCATCGCTTTTTTCTATCCTTCCGTATTGACCTTCAATTGACGCTCTTTTGACGCCGGCCTCACGACGGCGGTGATTTTTCTCAAATTGCGCCAGCCGGATCTTTTCGGCGAAGCGGCGAAACGCATGCCTCCCACGGCAATACGAATTCGATTGCTCGGCGTGGACGTCAAAAACAGGGACTGGGATAAATATGATGAAAATTGCAGTCGGGGCGTTTGCTGTTTCAACCGCGCTTGCGCTCTCGGCCGCCGCTTCCGCGGCCGATCTGCCGACAATGAAGCCCGCACCCGCAGCGCCAATGGCAGGGCTTTACGACTGGTCTGGCTTCTATGTCGGTGGTTACGCTGGCGGGTCGTTCGGAACGACGTCCTTTTCCGACCTCAGCTTCCGGAGTTTCCATGGGACCGGCGACCTCTCGCCGTCCAGCTTCACCGGGGGTCTCTTCAACGGCTACAATATGCAGTTCAATTCGTTTGTCGCCGGCGCCGAAATCGAATTCGGCTATGACGGGCGCCATGGTTCAGGCTCATACGTCTCAGTCGCGGCGGTCAATCCGACCCGCGACGACAGCGTCGCTGGATCCTATATTGGCCGTCTTCGCGGGCGCGCCGGCTACGCTTTTGACAACTTTTTAATTTACGCCGCGGGCGGGTTGTCGCTCGGCGATCTCCAGGCGAAATTCACCAATCCCAACAACGGATATAATCAATCGATCGCGCAGACTTTAACTGGCTATAACGTCGGCGGCGGCGTCGAATACGCCTTCAGCCGAAATTGGATCGCCCGGGTCGAATATGTCTACGACGGCTTCAGCCCGACGACTTACAAGTTCAACATCACGCCGCCGAGCGGCTCTCTCTTCGACACTCAAAAAATTACCTTGAACGAAAATACTGTGCGCGCCGGCGTCGAGTATAAGTTCTGACGGCGTCTTTTTCTAATCGGTCTGCTCTTTGCGAAAGGCCGCTTCCAGCGGCCTTTCTTGTCTCGGCTGATACAGAAATTCTGCTCCCGGAAGGAGCGGCGGCGATTCACTATGTATTCATCGACTCGAAGAACCCCGCGTTGCTCTTCGTCTCGCGCAATTTGCCGATGAGGAATTCGATCGCATCGACCGTGCCCATCGGATTGAGGATGCGGCGGAGCACGTACATCTTCTTGAGGATGTCGGCCG
>JASLHV010000345.1 GCA_030153205.1 Roseiarcus sp.
GGCAAGGACGGGCTCGTCGCGCTGCTGCGCGGCCAAGGTTTCACAGTGACGCCACTTTGGTGATGAAAGACGGCGCGAAACTTGTTCAGCGCCGCGCGAAACTCTTCTAGTCATCAACAGTGAGCGATTCTCCTTCAGCGAAGACTTGTCCGATCGTCGACGTGCTGATGCCGGTCGCCGTCGATCGCGCCTATACTTATCGCCTCCCTTCGGGGCTCGAGGCCAAGCGCGGACAATTCGTCGAAGCGCCGCTCGGCACGCGGATGACGACCGGCGTCGTCTGGTCGACCGGCGAAGGCGATGGCGGCAATCTCAAGACTATCGCGGGTCTACGCGACATTCCCGCCCTGCCCGCCGCGCTGACGGACTTCATCGATTGGGTGGCGCGCTGGACGCTCGCGCCACGCGGCATGGTTCTGCGCATGGCGATCCGGGCGCGGGAAACGGCGAGCGAGCCGCAGCGGCGCCTCCTCATTCAGGCGACCGGCAAGCCCCCCGCCCGGTCGACCGCGGCGCGTGAAAAAGTTCTCGCCGCGCTTGCGGACGCGAGCCTGACAAAAGCAGAGCTCGCGGAAGCTGCTGCATGCTCCACGGGCGTCATCGACGCGCTTCTCAAAGACGGCGCGCTCGAGACGATTCTCGCGCCGCCCGAGCCGATCGCCTTTCCGCCCGATCCCGATCATGCGCCGGCGCGGCTCAGCGCCGATCAACGCGCCGCCGCCGATGCGTTGATCGCGGCCGCCGATAAGCGCGCTTTCTCCGTCTCTTTGCTGGAAGGCGTCACCGGCTCCGGCAAGACCGAGGTCTATTTCGAGGCCCTGGCGGAAACGCTTCGCACGGGACGACAGGCGCTGATCCTGCTGCCGGAGATCGCGCTGACGTCGCAATTTCTCGATCGTTTCGCCGGGCGTTTCGGCGTCCGGCCAGCCGAATGGCATTCGAGCGCGCCAACGCGTCTGCGCGGCCGCTTGTGGAGCGCGATCGCCAGCGGCGAGGTTCGCGTCGTCGCCGGCGCCCGCTCGGCCTTGTTCCTGCCTTTCAGCGATCTCGGCCTTATCATTGTCGATGAGGAGCACGAGGCGGCCTACAAGCAGGAAGACGGCGCGACGTACCACGCGCGCGACATGGCGGTGGTGCGGGCGCGGATCGAAGGCGCGCCGGTCGTGCTCGCCTCGGCGACGCCCTCGATCGAGACGCGCGTCAACGCCGAGCAGGGCCGGTACGATTGGCTCAAGCTTTCCGCGCGCTTTGGCGCGCGCCGCCTGCCGGATTTGGCGGCGATCGACTTGCGCCGCGAGGGACCGCCGCGCGGACGCTGGCTGTCGCCGCGCCTGATCGCCGCCATCGAGGAGGCGCGGGCGAAAGGCGAACAATCGCTCCTCTTCCTCAATCGGCGCGGTTATGCGCCGCTGACGCTCTGCCGCGCCTGCGGCCATCGCTTCCAATGTCCCAATTGTTCGGCCTGGCTGGTCGAGCATCGCTTTCGCCGCCAGCTCGCCTGTCACCATTGCGGCCATGTCGAGCCGCGCCCTCATCTCTGCCCATCGTGCCAGGAGGCCGACAGCCTCACCGCTTGCGGCCCCGGCGTCGAGCGGCTCGCTGAAGAGGCGCAAGCGCTTTTTCCCGACGCCAGGCCGCTGGTTCTCTCCTCCGATTTCTCCGGCGGTCTCGAACATTTGCGTCATCAGCTCGATCAGGCGGCAACCGGCGCGTACGACCTTATCATCGGCACGCAACTCGTCGCCAAGGGCCACAATTTTCCTTTGCTGACGCTCGTTGGGATCGTCGACGCCGACGTCGGTCTCGCCAATGGCGATCCGCGCGCGGCCGAGCGGACCTTTCAGCTCCTTCAGCAAGCGACCGGACGCGCCGGACGCGGCGACAAGCCCGGCCGCGGCCTGTTGCAAACCTGGCAGCCGGAGCATCCGGTGATGCAGGCGCTTCTGTCGGGCGATATCGAACGCTTCTATGCGCAGGAAACGCATGAACGCGAGGCGGCGGGACTACCGCCCTTCGGCCGCCTTGCGTCTTTGATCGTTTCGGGCGCCGATCGCGGCGGCGCAGAAGCCCATGCGCGCGCGCTGGCGCGCACGGCCTTCGCCCTGCCGCCCGCGCCGCGCTGGCGCGTCGCGCCTATCGGCGGCGAGCGCCGCGCCGATGAGATCGTGGTCCTTGGCCCAGCCGAAGCGCCCGTCGCCGTTTTGCGGGGACGCCATCGCTTCCGTCTCCTCATCAAAGCGCCGCGGAGCGCCGACCTGCAGGGTTTCTTGCGCGCGCTGATCGCCGCCGCCCCGCCTGAACGCGGCGGCGTGCGCGTCGCCATCGATGTCGATCCGCAGAGCTTTATGTGAGGGATGACTTCAGATAGGGCTTCGCTGCTTCGGCCAGGTCACGCCACCATTTCTTATTGGCTTCCCAGTTACGCCGCGCCGCCGGAGAAGGAGACGGCAGAACCCATACGCGCGTCGCGCCGAGTGCTTCTTGCTCGCCGAAATGTACGGCCGGGCCGAGAAACGTACGCCCCGCCTTGAGACTGGTGAATGCGAGGAAGGCTGGCTTGATCTCGACGATGCGCCTTCTCAAGGCGGCGCAGGCCTCCGGGCCCAGGCTGTCGTTCGGAAGCGCGTGATCCATGCCCGACGCGTATTTCGCAATATCCGTCAGGCCGACGCCGAGGGTGAGCAATTCATTATATTGACTCGGCCTGAACTCAGCCGGCGTCAAACCAATCTCCCAAAGGATTGACCAGAATCTATTCTGCGGATGGGCGTAATATTGGCGCAATCGAGCCGAAACATTCCCTGCCGCGGTTCCGCAAAAGACCAGCCCCAGACCCGGCGCCAATAGGTCGTCGAGCACAAACTTGCGATCCAGTACTGGCGTCAAGTCGCTCTCGCGCCGTCGCGCGCTTTTCAAAAGCTCAAACCTCTCTCCGAGCTCCAGTTCGCAGTCGTGCGTCAGTCTGAAATTTAGCCCTCTTCGTGACGAAGATTCAAACTGATGCGCCACCGGCGATCCGCCGTTCTTTGCGGCGACCGTCAGACCGTATAGAATTTGGACCAAGACTGGGGCCACAAAAGATCGGGAACGTTTCGACATGCTTTGGAGACGCTCGCTCAAAGAAGCGGTGCGATTGTCGTTTCTCTCGAGCTTGATGGCGCTTGTGGCTTTTGCCGCCGCGCCAGCCTTCGCCGCGAAACGCGTCGCGCTGATCGTCGGCAATTCGGCCTATCGCAACGTGGCCCATCTCGACAATCCGATCAACGACGCCAAGCTCATGGCGAAGACCTTGCGCGATCTCGGCTTCACGCTGGTCGGCGAGGATGCGCAGCTCGATCTCGACAAGCCGCATTTCGACGCCGCGTTGCAGGATTTTTCAAACCAGGTTCTCGGTTCGGAAGTCGCGCTGTTTTACTATGCCGGGCACGGCGTGCAGGTGGGCGGCCGCAATTTCCTCGTGCCGGTCGAAGCAAATCCCGCCAAGGAATCCGACGTCTATCTGCAGATGGTCGATACGTCGATCGTGCTGACGCAAATGGAAGGTTCGGGCGCCAAGCTCAAGATCGTTCTGCTCGACGCCTGCCGCAACAATCC
>JASLHV010000375.1 GCA_030153205.1 Roseiarcus sp.
GGGGAAAAGGTCAAAACAAGCGAGGCGAAAGCAGGCCACTCATTGAACGCTTCTGCAGACAAATGATAGTTCTATAGAAGTTCAGCGCGGCAAGCGTGGGGTTCAGGCGTGAGGCGGCTGCGGGGCTTATTGATACTCGGCGTGAGCTTAGGGCTATGCGGCTGTGCGGCCGGCCCTGACTATAGCCCATTCCAGATTTCGCTTCCGAGCGCCTTTGTGAGTTCAAAAGCAGAGAAGTCCAGTTCGCGTTGGACGAACGCCGATCTCGCGCAATGGTGGCGCTCGTTCCACGATGCGGAACTGACCTCGTTGATCGAGCGCGCCGCTGTGTCGAATCTCGACATTGCCGTGGCCTTGGATCGGCTGCAAGAAGCGCGAACGCGGGTTATCGAGCGTGTCGGGGCGGCGCTGCCGGTCGGCGAGGCGAGCGCGTCCAAAAGCTTTGGAACGGGATCCGACGTGACGCGCAGCCGCGTTTCTCCCGAATTGACGTCGGCCGTCAATACGTCCGGCTTCGATAAGGTCACCGAGGCCGGCGGCTTCGCGGCGGCCTGGGATCTCGATATTTTCGGCAAACATCGCCGCGACATCGAGGCTTCGCAATATGATGCAGAGGCCGCGGCCGACGATCGCGAAGGCGTTCTGGTGACTGTCGCTGCTGATGTCGCGCGCGCCTATCTCGATTTGCGAGCGTTCCAGGCTCGCCTCGCCGTCGCGCGTCAGACGATTGAGGCGGCGCGGAAAAATCTCGACGTCGTCCAAAATCGCGCCAAGCAGGGCATCACCAACGATCTCGACGTGACCTTGGCCCAACGCGAGCTTGCGACTTTCGAAGCGGCGGTGCCTCCTATCCAAGCCGACATTTCCGCCGCGGAATATGTCATCGCGGTCTTGCTCGGCAAATATCCGCAGGAGGTCGTTGGCGAACTGTCGCGCTCGCGGCCGATTCCTGCGTTTCCAAAGCGTATCGCCGTTGGAACGCCATTCGATCTGATGAAGCGTCGTCCGGATATTCAGGAGGCCGAGCGCAATGTCGCGGCGGCGACAGCGCGGATCGGCGTCGCCACCGCGTCTCTCTACCCCGACATCAGCGCCTCCGGCGCGCTTGGCGGCGAAGGAGGCTCTCTCACCAAGGGCGGCGCGCCGCTCACTTTCATCGGCGCCGTAGGGCCGTCGCTCTATTGGCCCGTGCTCGACTTTGGAACCTTGGACGCCGAGGTCGATATCGCCGATCTGAAGACGAAGGAGCAATTGGTCCTCTACAAACGAACAGTACTGCAAGCCGTCGAGCAAGTCGACGAAAGCGTCGTCGCTTTTCGCTCCCAACAAGAACGGCTGCGCGATCTCGAGCGCGCGATCACCGCCGCCAAACAGGCCGTCGATCTCTCGAGCGAGCGCTACGACCGCGGGTTGACGGATTTCCTCAATGTGCTCGATGCGGAGCGCCAGCTCTATGAATTGCAGGCCGAATATGTCACGGCGCAGCAGACGGCCGCCGAGCAATTGGTGCGGCTCTACAAGGCGCTTGGCGGCGGTTGGGAGGCGCATCAAGCGATTCCGCCGATAAGGCAGCCAGAGCCCGCGATCGCCGCGGAAGTCACCCGCGCGCTCGCGCCGAAGGACATTCACGACTATCTGAAAACGGAGCAGCCGCCGAACACGAAATAGTTCGTTTCGGTCTCGAAGGCGACCAAACCGTCTTCGTCCCTAAGAGGCGCGGTCCATTTGAATTGCCAAATTATTCCAAATTGGAGTTTTTCCGTTTCGTGGATTTTCAATGGGTTGCGACGAAAAAAAGCAGAAATACGATTTGTCCTTGCGACGACGACGTACCGATTGTTCGCGGCTCTTCCGTTGAGGGCGGCAGAGACCGGCCCGATGAGTTTCTATGGGAAAAGCCGAAACGTCCAGAAAAAGTTCTGGTCGATCGCCTCCAATTTCGTCTATGGCGCGGATTTCGTTTCCGATTTTCCCTCGATGGCGACGTCATTGGGTCATGCTCGCCGTCGGCCGCGCCGCTATCGCTCCGCGCCGCCGGGCGACGGCGCTCGCATCCAGGATGGGCCGCGGGAGCCGCTCAACGAAGAGTACGGTCAGAGGAAATCGCGATACGCGATTTGGCCTTCGATTTGGACAGCGGAAATTATTGCGCAATGGAGCTATATTGCGCGATCGTCGTCCGGGGAATGAGGTGATGGCGCGCTTGCTTTCAGTCAACGTGGGTCTGCCGCGCGACGTCGCGTGGCAAGGCAGGATCGTACACACTGCCATTTGGAAGGCGCCAGTTGAAGGACCGCGCATGGTGCGCCGACTCAACATCGACGGCGACGGACAAGGGGACTTGGCTGGCCATGGCGGCGAGCACCGGGCGGTGTTCGTCTATCAGATCGACTCCTATCGCTATTGGCAAAATCACCTGGGTCGAAAGGACTTCGCCTATGGGCAGTTCGGGGAGAATTTCACCATCGAGGGCGGGCTGTCGGACGCAGAGGTGTGCATCGGCGATAGTTACCGGATCGGCCGCGCTTTGTTCGAAGTAACGCAGCCACGCGTCACCTGCTACCGCGTCGGCATTCGTATGAACGAACCGCAGATGGCCGCGCTGCTGGTTGCGCATGGTAGACCCGGCTTCTATTTCCGAGTGCTGGAAGAGGGCGAAGTTGAAGCTGGCGATGAGATCGTGCAGATCGCGGCGGGCCCCGAGCGCATGACCGTCTTCGAGATCAATGCGCTGCTCTATATGCCCGGTCATCCCCGCGGTCAGTTGGAGCGCGCGCTACGCATCCCGGCGCTGAGCGCTGGCTGGCGTCGTTCTTTCGAGGCGCTGCTCGCGCAAGATCGCGACGGCGGCGCGACGACGGGAAACGTCGGGCTCACCCCGGCGCCTGATCCCGCCCCGGCGTGGCGGGGGTTCCGCCCGCTACGCGTATCGCGCAAGACGCGCGAGTGTAGCGACGTGATTTCGCTGGTGCTCGAGCCCACGGACGGACACCCTATGGCCGCTGCTCTGCCCGGCCAGTTTATCGTGCTACGGTTCAGGCCGTCATCCGATGCGCCTCCGCTGACGCGCAGCTATTCACTGTCGGGGGAGCCCGGCGCCGAGCGTTATCGCGTCAGCGTCAAGCGGGAGGCCCATGGCGCGGCCAGCGTCTATGTCGACGACGAGCTACAGGTCGGCGACGTCGTCGATGCAAGCGCCGCGCGTGGTAGCTTCACCCTGCGGCCGGCCGACCGGCCCGTTGTTTTCGTGAGCGCCGGAATTGGAGCGACCCCTGTGCTAGCGATGCTGCATGCGCTGGCGGCCGAAGCGTCAAAGAGGGAAATCTGGTGGCTATACGGAGCCCGCAACGCCCGCGAACATCCGTTCGCAGAAGAGACGCGCAGTTTGCTCAAAGCGCTCAACCGCAGCCACAGCCACATTCGCTACAGCGCGCCCGATGCCGAGGATCGGCCTAATGTGGACTTCGACGCACCCGGACGCCTGAACATACGGGCGCTTCAGGAGCTGAGTGTGCCGCGCGATGGCGATTTCTATGTCTGCGGACCGCGGACTTTCATGAACGACCTGACTGCCGGCCTCGCAGCCTGGGGCGTCGCGCCAGATCGCATTCACACAGAGATTTTCGGCTCACAGCCACCCATCACCCCGGGCATCGTCGCGTCGCCGCGCCGGGCGCCCCATCTCCCTGGCGGACCGACTGGCGGCGGACCGCTGGTTTCGTTCGCCCGGACCGGTTTGAATGTCCCGTGGCGGGCAACGTTCCAGAGCCTACTCGAGATTGCCGAAGCGTGCGACGTACCCACGCGATGGGCCTGCCGAACGGGGGTCTGCCACACTTGTGAGACGAACCTTGTCGCCGGGACGGTGACATACCGGCCCGACCCAATCGATAGGCCCGCGGACGGCAATGTGTTGATCTGCTGTTCGCAACCCGATGGCGACGTCGTCATTGATTTGTGACCGATCGCACCCCGATCGCCGCCGCGCGCCCAACCAAGGAGGACTTCACGATGCGATCCGAGATGACGCCAGGCGCGACCTTTCCTGACTACGAACTTTCCGACCACACCGCGAAGCGCCGAAAGCTCTCGGAGCTGCAAGGACAGGATCCGATGATTGTCG
>JASLHV010000388.1 GCA_030153205.1 Roseiarcus sp.
CCGACTGGCGGATTTGGTTCGATCGCGTCGGCTCGGCCGCCGCCGGCGGCATGGGCGGCGCCTTGGTGCAGGCGGCGCGGGAGGGCGAGGGCACGGCCGCGCCGTCGGCGGCCCGGCTCGCCTTCGGGCGCTATGTGGGCCCGTTCATGCTGGGCCTCGTCATATTGTTCCCACTCATCGCTCTTGGCCTCCTTGGGCCGCAAGGCTCCCTCAAGTGGATCAACAACTATGGCGTCCAGATTCTGATCTATGTGATGCTGGGCTGGGGATTGAACATCGTGGTCGGCTTGGCCGGCCTGTTAGACTTGGGCTACGTCGCATTCTACGCCGTGGGCGCCTATTCCTATGCGCTGCTCTCGACGATGTTCGACCTTTCGTTCTGGGTCTGCCTGCCGCTCGCCGGAGTGCTCGCGGCGATGTGGGGCGTCATTCTCGGCTTCCCCGTGCTCAGGCTCCGCGGCGACTATCTCGCGATCGTCACTCTCGCCTTCGGCGAGATCATTCGGATGGTGCTCATCAACTGGGTCGATTTGACCAATGGCTATGCGGGCATCAGCGGAATTCCGCACGTATCGTTCTTCGGCATACCGTTCACCGACGACGACGATGGATTCGCGGCGATCTTTCACCTGCCCTACACGCCAATCTACCGCACGATGTTTCTTTTCTATCTGATCCTGGCGCTCGCGCTCCTCACCAATTTCGTGACCGTTCGGCTTCGCCGGCTTCCGATCGGTCGCGCCTGGGAAGCTCTGCGGGAAGACGAGATCGCGTGCCGCTCGCTTGGCATCAACACGACCAACACCAAGCTCACGGCATTTGCTTTGGGCGCGATGTTCGGTGGCTTCGCCGGCTCGTTCTTCGCAGTTCGTCAGGGGTTTGTCAGTCCGGAGAGCTTCACTTTCATTGAGTCGGCGACAATCCTCGCCATCGTTGTGCTCGGCGGAATGGGGTCGCAGATCGGGGTGGCCATCGCTGCGGCGGTGATGATCGGCGTCCCCGAGCTCATGCGCGAGCTCGAGTGGATGAAAGCGATCTTCGGCGAGAATTTCGACCCGACCCAGTACCGCATGCTCCTGTTCGGCGCGGCCATGGTCATAATGATGATCTGGAAACCGCGCGGCCTTGTTTCGACGCGTATGCCGTCCATTTTCCTCAAAGAACGAAAGGCCGTGTCCAGCGATCTCGTCAAAGAGGGGCACGGCTGATGAACTGGCTGACCGGCCCGCTGCTCGCCGTCGAAAATCTCACAATGCGGTTCGGCGGTCTCGTCGCCGTGAACGCGTTCAGCTTTTCGGTTGGACGGGGAGACATTACCGCGCTGATTGGCCCCAACGGCGCAGGAAAGACGACGGTGTTCAATTGCGTCACCGGCTTCTACAAGCCGACTGAAGGGCGGCTGGCGCTCGCCCGCGACGGTATTGCCACCCCCGACGACATTGCCGCCGTCACGCGTTCGAGCGGCCGACATAGCACCACGGCGAACGGCGAACTGTTTCTGCTCGAGCGGATGCCCGATCATGAGATCGCCCGTAAAGCGCGCGTCGCCCGCACATTCCAGAATATCCGGCTTTTCCAGGGCATGACGGTGCTCGAGAATCTGCTGGTCGCCCATCACAATCCGCTTATGCTCGCAAGCGGCCTGACCGTGCTCGGATTGATCGGCGCGCCAAGCTATCGGCGCAAGGAGGCCGAGTGCCTCGAGCGAGCAAAATATTGGCTGAATAAGATCGAGCTCACGGACCGGGCTGATGATCCGGCGGGCGAACTGCCTTATGGCGCCCAGCGCCGTCTCGAAATCGCGCGCGCCATGTGCACTGATCCCGTGCTTCTTTGCCTGGATGAACCGGCCGCCGGCTTGAACCCTCGCGAATCGGCGGATCTCAACGCGCTCCTGCGTTCGATCCGCGCTGACCACAACACGTCGGTGCTTTTAATCGAGCACGACATGTCGGTTGTCATGCAAATCTCCGATCACGTGGTGGTGCTCGACTACGGGGTTAAGATCGCTGACGGCACGCCTTCGGAAGTGCGCGCCGATCCGAAAGTGATCGCGGCCTATCTGGGAGCGGAAGACACAGAGGAAGTCGAACAGATAGAAAAGGAGCTGGAGCAATGAGCGTGGCAGGCGCCTCGGCGCTGACGCCGCTCCTGCAACTCCGGGGCATCGAGACTTTCTATGGGAAGATCCAGGCGCTCCGTGGCGTCGACATCGACGTGAACAAGGGTGAAATCGTCACGTTGATCGGAGCCAACGGGGCTGGCAAGTCGACGACGATGATGACGATTTTCGGCGCGCCAAGGGCGCGCCGCGGACGCATCACCTTCGACGGCCACGACATCACCCACTTGCCGACGCATATGATTTCGCGCCTCTCGATCGCCCAGTCGCCGGAGGGACGGCGCATCTTTCCCCGCATGACGGTGTTCGAAAACCTGCAGATGGGCGCCTCGATCAACAATTTTGCTCATTTCGACGAAGACCTGCAACGCATGTTCGCGCTTTTTCCGCGTTTGAAAGAGCGCGCCCCGCAGCGCGGGGGA
>JASLHV010000351.1 GCA_030153205.1 Roseiarcus sp.
GACGCGTAGGGAAAGGCCGGGTAGAGATGTGCGCCGTCCTTGGCTACGCCTTGATGGAGCGCCCGTACGAAATCGTCGTCGCTCCAGCCGCCTATCCCAGTTTCCTTGTCAGCGGTGATGTTGGTCGAATAAATAGTGCCAAACGGCAGATGGAAGGCAAAGCCGCCAGCGAAGGGTTTGCCGCCGGGCGCGTTATGACAGGCGGCGCAGTCGGCCGCTGTCACGAGATACTTGCCGCGCGCGATCAACTCTGGCGTAGGCGCGACATCCGCCGCCCAGACCTCGGAATCGCGGTCGTAAAGACGCCACGCGACAAAGGCGCCGGCCGCCACGATCATTGCTAGGACGACGCAGGCGGCGAGTCTGAGCAGGCGCCGGACCATTTTCAGGCGCCCGAGGGAAGATTGCCGCCTACCGGCAGCCGTCTCACCCGCTTGCCCGAGGCGGCGAAGATGGCATTGGCCAGCGCCGGAAAGGCGGCGGCCGTACCTGTCTCGCCGAGGCCGCCCGGACTCTCCGTACTGTCGATGAGGTGCACGTCGATGGGCGGCGCCTCGTCCATACGTAGCATTCGATAAGAGTTGAAGTTGGCCTGCTGCACGCGGCCCCGATCGAATGTGATTTCGCTATAGAGCGCTGCGGTCAAGCCGAAGATAAGTCCGCCCTCGATCTGAGCCCGCACAGTGTCTGGGTTGACGGCTTGCCCACAATCCATAGCGGCAGTGACGCGGCGCAATCGAATCTGGCCGCCTTCGCTCACCTGGACCTCGCATACGACCGAAAGGAAGGAGCCAAACGCCGACTGCACCATGACGCCAAGCCCGGCGCCGGCTGGCAGCGGCGAACCCCAACCTGATTTCTCGGCGGCTACCTCCAATACCTTGAGCGCCCGCGGCGTCTTTCCTAAAAGCGGCCGCCGGAACGCGACCGGGTCTTGCTTGGCGGCATGCGCTAACTCGTCAATGAAGCTCTCGATGACGAAGATGTTGTGCGCGGGTCCGACGCCCCGCCACCACGCGGTGACCAGACAGGGCGGTTCGTACCGTACCCAGGAAACCTTGATCGCGCCGATCTCGTAGATCGGGTCCTCGGCGCATTCAACCGCGTCCGGGTCGATCCCGTTCTTGCGCATGCCCGGGGGCGCCCAACGGGCCATCACGCTGGAACCAGTCGTCTTGTGAGTCCAGCCGACGATTCGACCATTCGCGTCGAGACCTGCCGCGATGCGGTCGTAATAGAAGGGCCGGTAACGGTCGCGCTGGATGTCAGTCTCGCGGGTCCAGACCATCTTCAGAGGGTACGACACCTGCTTGGCGAAAGACGCGGCAATGCCGACGTATTCGGCTTCGAGGCGACGCCCAAATCCGCCGCCGATCATGTGGTTGTGCACTATGACCTGGTCTGGCGACAGGCCCGCCGCTTTCGCCGCCTCGGCCTGCGCCCGCGTCGGCACCTGAGTCCCGCACCAGACCTCCGCGCCGTCAGGCCGGACATGGACGGTGCAGTTGACGGGCTCCATTGGAGCATGGGCCAGGAACGGTAGTTGATAGACGGCGTCGAGCTTGACTGTCGCCCCGGAGATCGCGGCTTCGGCGTCGCCTTCGGCCCGGGCGACGAGCCCAGGTCCGGCCGAAGCGCTCTCGTGGCCTTTCACGATGTCGGCCTGGCTGACGCCCGCATGCGGGCCCAGATCCCACTCGATGTCGAGCGCCTCGAGTCCCTGCTTCGCCGCCCAGAAATGGTCGCCGACCACGGCGACGCCATCCTCGATCTTCAGTACCTCCACGACACCAGGAAGCTTGCGCGCAGGCGCATCCTCCAGCCGTGCGAGCTTGCCGCCAAGGACCGGACACATCGCGGCGACCGCGACCTTCATGCCCGGTAGCTGGACGTCGATTCCATAGATTGTTTTGCCGTTGACCTTGGTCGGCGTGTCCAGCCTCTTCTGCGGCGTGCCGATCAGCAACCAGTCCTTGCGGTCCTTCAGCGGCGCGTCGGAGGGCGCGGTCAAGGTCAGCGCGAGAGGTACGAGCGAGGCGTAGCTCGCGGTGTTTCCGGACGGCGCATGCTTGACGACGCCGCGCTCGACGCTGCAGGCCGCCGGATCGACCGCCCATTGCTGCGCTGCGGCCTGCACAAGCACGGCGCGCGCGATGGCCGCCGCCTTGCGCAAGCTTTCCCAGTCGGCGCGCATCGAGGTCGAGCCGCCCGTCGCCTGAAAGCCGATCAGGGGATTGGCGTAGAGCTTGTCGTTCGCCGGCGAGAAATCCGCCGTCACTTGATCGAGCCCGACATCAAGCTCTTCGGCCATCAGCATCGAAGCGCCTGTCCAGATCCCCTGGCCCATCTCGGCATCGCGCATGATCAGTACGATCTTGCCGTCCGCGCCAATCCGAACAAAAGCGTTCGGCGCAAATAAGCTGGGAGCCGCCTCCGCGCGCGCCATCCGGCCGCCGACCGGGATCGTGGCGGCGACAACCAGCGCAGCCCCGCCAGCGAGGAAGGCGCGACGGTCTGGCCGTTCGAGCTCGCTGGGCCGGAGCGCTTTGGTCATTGCCGCCTCCTTCAGGTCGCGGTGGCCGCGTGCTTGATGGCCGCGCGGATGCGTGTGTAGGTGCCGCAGCGACAGATATTGCCGCTCATCGCGGTGTCGATGTCGACATCGCTTGGGTTGGGATTGCCAGCGAGCAGCGCCGTGGCTGACATGATCTGCCCGGACTGACAATAACCGCATTGCACGACTTCGAGATCGAGCCAGGCCTTTTGGACGCGGGCTCCAGCCGGCGTGCCGCCGATCGCCTCGATCGTCGTGATCTCACGACCGGTCGCATCACGCGCGGCAGTCTGACAGGACCGCACGGGCTCGCCGTCGAGATGCACTGTGCAGCAGCCGCAGAGCGCCACGCCGCACCCAAACTTCGTACCCGTTAGTCCCACGACGTCGCGCAGGACCCACAGCAGGGGCATATCGTCCGGTACGTCAACCTGATGCGCTTCGCCGTTGATCTTCAAGGTCAGCATGAGGTCCTCGCGACACCGCTTTCAAAGACATGGCGGGGGTCGGCGGGGCCTGTAATCGCGTCGCCAAACTGGCTCCTGACGTTCGCGAACTGGTGCTGTGACGACCGACCCATCTGAAGTTGGCGAGAGGCGACCGCAACCATGGCGAGACGCGCTGAGCGGCCTTCGCATCGCAACCAACGTCGTACCTATCAGCCCGAAGACTTCAACCTCAGCGTCCGATGACCTATAAACTTCGAACCAGCGCCTCGGATTTTCGATCTTCGAGGAAAGAGCCACAGTTTGGCGCGCCGACGCAATAACAGTAAGCCAAAGATATGACCGGCCGCTATTGATGTCAATAAAACCATCGAAGCCTATGCATGATCATTCTTGGCTTCTAAATGCGTCAGTGCTTTGTCATCTATGAAATCGCCGCACGCGCCCTCAGCGAAAACGCATTGCTCCCAATAAGACTGAGCGGCAAGGACAAACCTGACGATAGCGCGGATCGCAGCCGCGCTGACCGCTTATGTCAACGCGATGAGCGCAACGCTGATCGCGCCCGCCGCCCAGCAATAGTACGCGAAAGGATTGAGCGCCTCAAACTCGTTCCGGTTGAAATAGCGCATGAGGAAAGCGGTCGCCAGAAAAGCGACGACGCCCGCGACCACGCCTGAGATCAGCGCCGCGCCGCCAAGCGTCGCGCCTTGTTTGAAAAGTGCTGGCGCCTCATGGACCGTCGCGCCGAGCATGATCGGCGGCGCCATCAGGAAGGAGAAGCGCGCGGAGTCCTCATGGCGCAATCCGGCGATGACGCCGGCGACAATCGTCGATCCGGAACGCGATATGCCCGGGATAAGGGCCAAGCACTGCGCCACGCCGATGGCCAATGCGCCCTTCCAATTGAGCTGGTCCAGCACGCCGGCAGACTGACCAGCAATCTTGTCGCCGCCGAAAAGAATGAAGCCGTTGACGATGAGAAAGATCGCCGCGGTCATCGGCGAGCCGAAAGCGTCGCCGAGTATTTTGCGGGCGATCGTTCCAACGATCACCGCCGGAATCGTCGCCAAGATGACGAAGAAGAAAATGCGTCGGTCGGCGGCGGCGCGCGGATTCGACGGCGTGATTAGCGCGAAAAGGAAAGAGAACCAGTCGCGCCAAAAATAGAGGAGAAGCGCGATCGCAGTGCCAAGATGCATCACCACCAGATAGGGGAGGAAATCCGGCGCCTTCTGATCGATCGCCCAATGCAACAGGCGCGGCAGAACGACAGCGTGGCCGAGACTGCTGACAGGGAAAAGTTCGGTCACCCCCTGCAGCACGGCCATGACAATGGCTTGCAAAGTCGTCACGACGAGCCCCCTTGTAAAAAACGGGTCTGGCTCTCCGAGGAGCCAGACCCGCTCTCATCCCGCATGATCGTTAAAGTCGGGTCAAGCCCGGCCTGACCATCGTTTCAGCAAACAGCGCGGCCGCATTTATGGACGCTGTCGATCTTTTCCTTAAGCTGATCATAACCCACGGCGCCGACGACGACGTCCTGGCCGACGACGAAACTCGGCGTGCC
>JASLHV010000462.1 GCA_030153205.1 Roseiarcus sp.
TCGATTCGCGGCCAGGCGACGGCCGACGAAGCGCGGGCCTTGGTCGAGGAAGGCGTCGGCGTTCTGCCGCTTCCCATCATCCCGGAAGAATTCAACTAGGCCTATTTGCCGCCATCGACCGAAAATTCCGAGGCTTCCACAACGGTCGTGCCGAGCATCGTGCTGATCGAAGCGCGGAAGGGCACAAGGACGCGGGCGGTTTCGATCGGCGCGAGCCAAAGCTCCATCTGCTTATTGCTGATCATGAATTTGACCGCCGGCCGGTCCGGATTATGTCCCGCGATCGGCACATAGCGAGCCGAACAGACGACAACCGGGCCGCTATAACCCTTCGCCGAAACGCGGCGCTGGCCGACGTAAGAAAGACGGACGTCGAACCGCGTATAGCCGTCGAAAATGGGAATGCTGCGGTTCGTGCAGGCGGCCGGCCCGACCAGGGGGGCGTTTCCCGCCACGGGCACGATGATCGATCCGACGGGATCGACGATCCCTCGCCTATCTTCCGCCTTGAGCGGAACCCGTCCTGGCTTTTCTTCGATCGGCGGAGAAATTTCGACGCCAGTGACCGCGCCGTCAGTCATCGCCATACGGACGGTTCGGGTCATTTTCGAATTGGCGGCCGTCGTCGCAAAGGTTGCCGGTAGAATGTGGCCCGGCGCGATCGCGCCGGCGCCGGTGGCCGCGCCTTTGGCGTTGGAAAGAATAGCCGCGAGACCGCTGATCTTGGCGCTCGCTTCGATGTGATAGGACGTCGCCGAGATTTGGCCATTGATGTCGGCGACGCCGATCGGCAAGCCGATCAAAGAAACATTGTAAGAGGCGTGCCAGGATTCCGCAGCGGCGCCATGAGCGACAATCGGCGTCGCAAGCATAGCGGCCATGAAAACGCCAATGGCGCGGCCATAAAGAACTCCCGATCGGGCGTGCATGCCTTCGATTTTCTGCTTTGGAGGAGGTGATTCGCTTCTAGCATCCCTTGCCGTGAAATCCGACGGCAAAATGGCGAAACACGCTATTGCGACCCTCGCACATCGTCTTAGCAAATCTTTTGCTCATTGCGCATGTCAAGACTTGCGGAGCGATGGCCCGTCGCCCTAACATCCCTTTTATGGTCGAGACTCTCGTCACAATACGAACTGCGCGATCTGGCGATGAAACCAAGATCGCGGAAGTCCATGACGCGGCGTGGCGGGACGCCTATCGGGGCATTATTCCCGGCCGAGAACTCGAACGGATGATCGCTCGCCGCGGGCCTGTATGGTGGCGCAACGCCATCGCGCGCGGCTCGCGTCTTCTCGTGCTCGACTTTAATGACCGCATCGCCGGCTATGCAAGCTATGGCCGCAACCGCGTCCCGGCGCTCGCCTATGGCGGCGAGATTTTTGAGCTTTATCTTGCGCCGGAATTTCAAGGCGTCGGCTTCGGGCGGCGGATGTTCGAAGCCGCGCAAAAAGATCTTGCCGATCACGGCTATCGTTCATTTTTGATTTGGGCTCTTGCGGAGAACGTGCGGGCGCTTGGTTTTTATGCTCGCCTCGGCGGACGCGTCGTTCGCCGCGCGCCGGAAAAGTTCGGCGAAGAGACGCGCGAGCGAATCGCTTTTGGATTTGATTGATTTAGTTATTTCAGAAGCCGCAGCTTAGGTTACAGAGAAACCGATGCGCCAAGGCGGCTGGGAGGCGACATGGACGTTGAAGCTGTTTCGATCGGCAAAAATCCGCCTTATGAAGTCAATGTCGTGATCGAGGTTCCGATCGGCGGCGAGCCCATTAAATACGAAATGGACAAGAAAGTCGGCGCGCTGGTGGTCGACCGCTTTCTCTATACTTCGATGCGCTATCCCGGGAATTACGGCTTCATTCCTCATACTTTGTCGGACGACGGCGATCCCTGCGACGTGATCGTCGCCAATACAAGAGCGATCATCCCCGGCGCGATCATGAGCTGCAAAGTCGTCGGCGTGCTTATGATGGAAGACGAGGCGGGAGGGGACGAGAAGATTCTCGCCGTGCCTTCGGCCAAGCTGACCCAGCGTTACGCCGGCGTGAAAAGCTATGTCGATTTGCCCGAGATCACTTTGAAGCAGATCGAGCATTTCTTCGCGCATTACAAAGATCTCGAGCCCGGCAAATGGGTAAAGATCATCCGCTGGGGCGGCCCGGAAGAGGCGCATAAGCTGATCAATGATGGGATCGAACGCGCCAAGAAGAAGGGCCACGGCTGAGGCAGGGCGCGGCGCTCGATCGCAAAGAGATCACTCAAGGATTCTCAAATGCTTCGCTCTTTCGTCGATCGCCGTATCGAGGCCATGCTCGAACTTTGCCAGCGCCACGCGTTCAAACTGCCGCCCTTCGCGCTTTGGGGCGAAGCCGACTTTCGCGTCGATGCCGAATCAACGAAACGAATCGCCGAAGGCGGACTTGGCTGGAACGTCGTCGAATTCGCGCCGGGCGGCTACGCCCGTGAAGGCCTCAGCGTCTTCACGATGCGCATGGGCGATTGGCGCGGTTTGAAGAAGGGTTCAGGC
>JASLHV010000473.1 GCA_030153205.1 Roseiarcus sp.
AGGTGGCGATTGGTTTCTTCCGCCATGCTTGCGGCGACTTCTTCCTGAAGGAAACGAGCGCGGTCGCGCAAATGGACGATATCGTGATCGAGCCCATCGAGATTTTGCGCGAGCCGGCTTACGGATAGGCGCAGCGCCGGATTGATGTCCTGCGTTCCCTCGCGCTCGAAACGATGGAACAGGGTTCGCATCCCGGCAAGACTGCGGTGAAGCTTGAGGCCCGCGCGGCGCAACCGGCCAAGCTCCTGCCGCTCGGCCTTTCGACCGCCTGACGCGGCGACCTTGTCTTCAATCTCGTCGAGTTGCTCGGTCAGTCGATCGGCGAGACCGTTCATCGCGTCAGCGACATGCTCGACAATGAGCTCCAGAAGCGAAGCGACATGGGACAATCGACGTTTACCGCTTTCAACCGCCGCCCGGGCCGATTCGATCGAGGTCAGCGCATGACGGCGACCGCTGATCAGCAGCCGCTCCGTCATCGCGAAACGAAGATGCGCAAATTCGCGGCCGTCTTTCATCGATTCGCCGACCAGATCGGCAAATGCGCCATAGACGCAATTTTCGGTCGCGTGGAGCTGTTGGCTTCTGTCGCGCGATAGGAGGGTCGCGGTCGCCGCGCTCGGCAGATCCACGGTCTCGAGCCAGGTTGCGAGACGAGAATCCGTCAGATCCAAATGAAGCCATAGCCAGCCGTCGTGGCGAAGCTCGATCGCTTTATCGTTCGGCAGGGGCTCGACCGACCCATCTTCATGGACTCGGAACACCCAGATCAAACCTGGGGCCACATCAAGTGTCCGGACGGAAGTCGATGATTGGTCGGCCGGGGCGGCCGGGGCGGCGGAAAAATTCATGTCAGCGCTCTTGCGGCTGAAAATCGGAACGGGGCGTCCGACGCGAAGATCAAAACTATCGCGATGCAACAAGATCGTGACATTTTGCTTAGAAACGGGTCGTGGACGACAGGGGGTGCGTCGTTTTGCAATATGGAAATGATTTTTGAACGCTCTTGGCGGTATATTCGTCTATTCAGACATTCCGGCCGGCCGGCCGTTTTCTGCTCGGAAGCAAAATATGACCCGCAAATATTTCGGCACCGACGGTATACGCGGCCGGGCCAATGGGAAAATCACCCCTGAAGTGGCGATGCGCGTCGGACAGGCCGCGGGCCTCGCCTATCAACGCGGCGATCACCGCCACCGGGTTGTTATCGGCAAGGACACGCGTCTTTCCGGCTATATGATCGAATACGCCTTGGTGGCCGGCTTTACCTCGGTCGGCATGGACGTATTGCTGCTCGGTCCGGTCCCAACCCCCGCCGTGGCCATGTTGACGCGATCCATGCGTTGCGACCTTGGCGTGATGATTTCGGCTTCACACAATCCCTTCGAGGACAATGGGATCAAGCTCTTTGGGCCGGACGGCTTCAAACTGTCCGATGAGGTCGAGTCGCAGATCGAAATATTGATGGATCGGGAGATCGCTCCGCGGCTCGCGAAATCGCGCGACCTCGGCCGCGCCAAACGTATCGAAAGCGTTCAGGCGCGCTATATCGAATTCGCCAAACGCACCCTGCCCCGCAATCTGTCCCTAGAAGGCCTACGAATTGTCGTCGACTGCGCCAATGGCGCCGCCTACAAGGTCGCGCCCGAAGCGCTGTGGGAATTGGGCGCCGAAGTCTTCTCGATCGGCATCGAGCCAGACGGCTTCAACATCAACCACGAAGTCGGTTCGACGGCGCCTGACGCCTTGGCGCGCAAGGTACGCGAGATGCGAGCCGACATCGGCATCGCGCTTGACGGCGACGCCGATCGCGTCCTCATCATCGACGAAAAAGGCCATATCGTCGACGGCGACCAATTGATGGCGGTGGTCGCGGAAAGCTGGCAGGCCGACGGACGTCTCGCCAAACCGGGAATCGTCGCGACCGTCATGTCCAACCTCGGACTTGAGAGACATTTGGCCGGAATAGGCCTCAAGCTCGAACGTACCGCCGTCGGCGATCGCTACGTACTCGAGCGCATGCGCGAACTCGGCTACAATGTCGGCGGCGAGCAGTCCGGCCACATCATCCTCTCCGACTATGCGACCACCGGCGACGGATTGGTCGCAGCGCTTCAAGTGCTCGCTGTCGTGCGCCGCGAAAACAAGCCGGTGAGCGAAATCTGCCACCGCTTCGAGCCTTTGCCGCAAATTCTGAAGAGCGTGCGCTATAAAGGCGGACGCCCGCTCGAGCGGGCGCCGGTCATCGCAGCGGTCGCAGCGGCCGAAAGCGAACTCGGCGCGAGCGGCAGGTTGGTCATTCGTCCTTCGGGAACCGAACCGGTGATTCGCGTGATGGGCGAGGCCGAGGATCGCGATCTCGTCGAGCGCGTTGTTAACGACGTCTGCGACGCGGTTGCGGCCGCTGCGGCGGCCTGATCTTTCTCTGGCTAGAACGGGCCGATCGGCGCCTCTGACAGCGCGGCGTTTCAACTATATTCTTCGCGTTAAGGTCAATAATTAGGGTTAAGTGGCTGTTAAACAGTTCGTGAGAGTTTTCCTCATCGATAGCTGGCGCATATCTGTATGCGCGCCGAACGAGGGAATTTTCTCATGGGCGCTTTCAAAGCCCTTCTAGTCGCTAGCGCCGTCGCGCTCGCAACCACGAGCTTCGCCAAAGCTGCCGATCTTTTGCCGCCGCCGCCGGCCAT
>JASLHV010000034.1 GCA_030153205.1 Roseiarcus sp.
GCCGGGAGAGACGATAGAGACGTCGCGGCGAGCCGGGCCAGGCTGGCGCGAGAAAGCCGGATCGCAGCCGCGCGATCGAAATACGAGAGGGCCTCCAGTTGGACCGCCGCGTCGCGGGGGGTCGCCCCGCCGTCCATGATCCGACCAATCCGGACCGCGTCGCGAAAAATCGCCTCTTCAGGCGCTAAGCGTCGATCTTGACGAGCGAGCACATGCTCGAAGTCGCTGCGCGCGGACGCCATGATCCAACGCTGGCGACGCTCGCTGGACACTGTCGGAATCAGGATCTGAGCCGCCAGCAACAGGGCCACCGCGACACAGGCAAGCACGGAGATGAGTAGAAACGATTGAGGGTTGTAAGATGGCGGATTGCTTGGCGCGAAGATCACCAAGATGAAGATCAAGTTGAGGCGACCGATTCCCGACAGTAGCTGATGGGGCCGAGTCATCAACACAGTCGCGCCGATCATGAAGGGCGCAAGAGCGAGCGCGAGCAACGCAAACTCGTTGACCCCGTCCAGGATTAGAAACTCGAGCATACCTGCCAGGACAACCGCGATTGGGATCGCGATGGCCGCCAAGAATGTGAACGCTTTTGGATTCGGCGTTGTGGCGCCCAATCCGATTAGGACGGCGATGAGCGACAAGGAGACGTCCGTCGTCGGCCACCCGGCCAGGACAAAGAAGGCCGACGTCAGCCCGACGCACGCCGCCGCTCGTATTCCCGCTACAGCGGCGATGCGCTGCGACCGATAGAGCGCCGTGCGCCACGCTTGTCGTGGTTGGATACCGGCGTTCAACGCGACCAGTGCCTCCTGAACCTCCGCGTCTCGTCGCAGAAACTCCCGCGTGACCCAGGGCGTCGGCGTCGACAGGGTCGACTCGCTAAGCTCAGCGCGCGTGCGACCTGCTGGGTCCGGGGGTGGCGACAGCTTGTCGGTACGGTCCAGCTTCGCCATCAATTCGTAGAGCGCCTGATCGGCCGCCACGGGCAGGGCGCTCAGGGCGCGGGCGGCGTAAAACTCCGCGACCAGCGCAACGGCTGCGCTTCGGGCGGCTGCGCTCCGGGCGAAACCGCCTGCCGCTTCCGGGCCGAGGCTTGCCGTCTCCGGGCGGAGCGCCGCGATGTCGCGCAGCAACGCCACAGCGGATGCAACATCAGTTCGCTCATCCTGGCGTACCCGCTTCGCATATTCGCGAACGCGGCGATGGAGAGCGGCCAGTCGCAAAGCGAGCTGCGGGAAGCTATCGGGCGCGGCCAGCAAGTCGTTCACCAAAGCGACTGCGGCAATGCCGACCACAATCGCGGCGCCGCGTGACATGGCCGCTTCGAACACCTGCTCCGGCGTATCGATTTGCTGAATGCCGATGAGCGCCACTGTGTAGCCTGAGAGGACAGCGGCGTATGCGCGGTTTCCGTCCAACAATCCGGCTGCGTAGACGCATAGTCCGATCCATCCGGCGAAGACGACCAGGAGCAGATCTCTAGCTTGGGAAAAGAGGGCCGTGATCGCAATTGCTGCAGTGACGCCAATGAGGGTCGCGCACAACCGATAGCAGGCCTTCTCCAAAGCTTGCCCGCGCGTGGGCATGGCCAAGATTGCGACTGTAATGGCGGCGGAAGACGGCGCTTCCAGTTCCAACCAAAAGCTGGCCGCTAAGGCTATAGTCACGGCAAACCAAATACGGATTCCAAAGGCCCAGGCGCTCAAAGGAATGCCGGCAAAGCTCAACAACGGACGTATCATCGTAGCGGTCGTCATCGAAGCCTCTGAGAGCCTTGCTAAGCCGCGTCTTTTTTCAGGCCAGCGATCATTCTCAATCGTTGGATATCAATTAGCGCGATAGCGCTCCTGCTTCGTAAGATAAGCCCCTCTCGTTCAAGAGCGATGAGCAGTCTGGTCACCGTTTCTCGAAGGCCGCCAATGCGGGCGGCAAATTCCGAGTGCGATGGGGGAGGCGTAACCGCGATCCGATCTTTGACCGTTCGCCGCGCCAGCCTTAGTAGCTCCACGCAAAGGCGTTCGCGAGCGGTAAGTGAGATTTGCTCGCTGAACCGGTCGTTCATCGATCGAATCTGGTCTGCGAGGTTCATCAGGACCTGATCGCAGAAGCGTGGAAATTGGTGTACCGTTTCTCGGAATAGTTTCGACGGCATTCTGGCTACGATCGCATCTGTGATCGCAACGATCTGGGCTGGTCCCGGTCTCCCATCGATCGCTGAAAGCTCTCCGAAATACTCGCCTTCTTCGATGTCGCGCAGGATTATCTCGCGGCCGTTCATCATTTGCACTGCGCGGACGCGACCATTGATTAACACGGAAAGAACACAATCATCCGCCGGTTCGCCCGGGAAAAATTCCCCAGCTCGAATTCTGCGCCACAAGCAGCGGGCATTGAGGCGAGCGATATCTTCATCGCTGAGATGCTCAAAGAGCGGCGAACGACGCAGTGTGTTGACGGCGTGGATCAGTGGGCGCGGTCGGATATCCTGTGGTGAAGACGGGCAAATCTCGCCGCCTCCTTCATTATTATCCTCTTGCTTGCGCCAAATGCGGTCGAGGTGGTGCGAAAGGCAGCGTTCGGATTGACGATCCGGACAGATTGCGTAGGCGGAATTTGCAGTCATCGATGATCTCCGAGCGAACTACCGCGTGCCGAGAACCGTCCTCGGCTCTAACTCTCGCGAGAGAGCATGATCTCTACTCTGATGATGTCGCCGCCCTGCGGCGTGATCGTCACAGCCTGTTTGCGTCCGGTCGTTTTGAGAGCTAGCTGGGCAGTGAAGCTCGCTCCGGCAATGCTGCCTTCGAATTGCCCACCATTGATCTGGCCGGTCAGGTGTCCAGTCACGTTACGAGACGTCTCCTGCCAATAGCCTTCGACGCCCCGATCGTCTGCGACAACATAGCTATGAACATCAAAGCGATAACTATCGCTGGCGCAGACAAGCGACTGAGAGAGAGTTTTGCCGCCCCCTGTTTCCGAGTAAGTCGCCCGGCAACTTATGCGCTCAGAACGGCCATCAGATACGACGACATGGCCAAAACCCCGCCAAGCTCCGATGAAATCGGCGAAGGGATTAGTCGTATAAGCTGCGCCGACCTCTGGCCAAAGCGCGCCGGACGCGGCAATGATAAGGGCGAATCGCGCATTTCGCCGAGCATGTCTGTGTTGCAGCGATGCGAATGTTGGCATTGTTCTTTCCTCGATTATCAGTGGACCGTTCGTTGGGGTATTTGCGGCTATTCGCCTGTCTCAGCCAGGATTTGAACGACGACGCGCGAAGATCGATCGACGATGACAATTGTCACACCGATCGCCGCACATCGATAAAATGGATGCCCGTAGCGGAGCGGCAACGCGTAATAAGTAACTCCGAAGCTTGGAAGTACATCACCGACAGATGCGTGATCGGCCGACGAAGCGGGGCGCATATTCTGACGTTTGGCATACGCGAGAAAAGCACTCTTTTCGTCTGCAGAAATCACGATATCCTCGTCGCGGTCTGGGTGATCAGCCTTTGCGATCTCGACGGCGTACCCACCGCCCGCGATCAGAACGACCAAAATGAAATAGGTTGATGCTGGGCTGCTTCGCCGCAAGGCTCTGATCGGTCTCTCCGACACTGTGAGCGATGGAAGCTGTGATCTGGACATCGAAAGGAGGCCCCAGCGCGCTATATCGCGCCTCTCCCAAATATGACGGCGGATGTCCCCAGTCCTTGATGAAGCCCTGAGAAGTTCTGAAAAGAACTGAAACGAGGGGAGGCGTGCGCACTCCAAAGCGTTTAGATCCGGGACGCTTCCGCCGTTGCCGCATTCTGAGCAGTACGTAAACGCTGCGCGGGCGCTCTTAAAGAAAGCGAACGTTCAATCGCGAGGGTCGAACATTGTCTTTTGATGTCATGGCGCCGCGCGTTCTTGTCGGACGATTAACGCTGTACCGCGTCGCAGCTCTTGCTGCCTTGGGAAGTGGCTAGCGTGATCGTGCGTAGGAACGCGGGTCGTATCTAAAAGGATTTCGTTAGAAGCGGCCGTCGGGCGCACACGAAGGTCTCGGCAATTTCTTTGTAAGTCTCTTGATCGGCCTTCGAAAGAAAAACCACTCGGCAAGCGAATGATCGTGTTCCGTACGCCTTCACATCAAACGTTGGAGTTGTGAGCAGCCTGCGCTCACGGCGGGCTTGTCGCCTTGAGCGCAATCTCATGGAGTGCGGCCGCCATGGAGCTGACAGCGCTATAATCAGCAGCTTGCAGACCGTGACGACGGGCGAGGAATGCAGGATCGTTGTACGATAGCCATGCAGCGCCCTGGACGTCCTGCCAGACCAGGGCCTTGAGGGGTAGATCAATGCCGAGTGTCTGAACGCTCTCCATCAGCGGCGTGCCTGCGCTTGCATTCCCGAAGATCAGGAGTTCGGTCGGGCGCAGCGATAGACCGGCGGCAGCCGCGCCCGCTGCATGATCGATATGGGCGAAAACGGTCATTCCCCTGGCTCTGACCTCGGCCTCGAACCGGTTCATCGTTTCCTCAGGACCATTGCGACTTTCGATCGTGATCAATCCGTTTGCGGCCATTGCCCAATGTTCCAAATACTGTGATCGAGCAATCATGCCCTCAGGGGATGCAACTCTCTTTGAGGCAGTTCTGAAAAATCCTGAAATAGCGTAGTAAACGCCCCGGACTCTTGCGCAAACCCGTCCAAGTGGCCTTAAAATGTTGTGACGGAAGAGAGAATGCCAGGCCAGGAGCACAGGCCCATCTACAAATTCGGTGCGTGGGAAATCGACCTCGCGCGCCGAGAAATGCGCTTGAACGGAAGTCCGACCGAGATTGGCAGCCGGGCGTTCGAAATCGTCGAGGTGCTCCTGCAATCAACCGGCGATCTTATCGACAAGTATGACCTGATGAACCGCGTGTGGCCGGGTGCGGTAGTCGAGGAAAACACTTTACAGGCTCACATTTCTGCGATTCGCAGAGCATTGGGTCCCGATCGGGGGATGTTGAAGACTGTAGCGGGTCGTGGGTATCGACTGCTCGGAGATTGGGTCATTCATCGCGAGAACTTCGCGCCAGCCGCCGCGGAGCCCTCTCGAAGTTATATCTCCAATCTTACCGCCCCCTCCGGCGCGTTGATCGGTAGAAAGGCTGCCGAGACTCAACTATCCGAACTGCTTTCGACCTATCGAATGGTCACCATGACCGGGCCTGGCGGCATCGGGAAGACTGTACTCGCGCAGGCCGTCGCCCGTAATCTGCTGACGGCGTCGGGCGTTGACGGCGTTTTCGTGGAATTGGCCCCGCTGTCAGACCCGGCACTGGCGCCTTTTGCGGTCGCGACGGCTCTCGGTCTCAAACGGGACGGCGACGCGATTTCGTTAGAAGCTATTGCGCGGGAAATCGGGGCAAGAAAGCTCCTCCTTGTGCTCGATAATTGCGAGCATCTCATTGAAGCGGCCGCGAAATTGGCGGACACGCTGGTACGATCTTGTCCAAATACGACGGTTCTGGCGACAAGCCGCGAAGCGCTTCGCATCGACGGCGAATGTGTCTATCGCGTTCCACCGCTGGATATTCCGGGACCGGATGGGGATGGAGATCCCGACATCCTTGAGCGCAGCGCAGTGCAGCTTCTAATTGCCAGGACGAAGGCGCTAAATGCAGACTTCTCAGCGCGCGCGGAGGACTTGCAGCTCATGGCTGCGATTTCGCGTCAGCTTGATGGCATCCCCCTGGCTATCGAATTCGCGGCGGCTCGCGTTGCAACGCTTGGTTTACAACAGGTCGCCGCACGACTGCAGGATCGCTTTAACCTGCTGACTCGCGGTTTGAGAACGGCGTTACCGCGGCAACAGACTCTGCTTGCGACGCTTGATTGGAGCTATGAACTGCTGTCCGAAACGGAGGCGCGTGCGCTGCGTCACCTTGGGGTATTCAACGGAGGTTTTTCCCTCGACGCCGCCGCAGCAGTGACGGACAATGTCGACGCCGTGGCGGTCGCAGATAGCATGGCCGGCCTCGTCGCCAAGTCGCTCGTCGCCGTCGACCTTCATGCTGGAGACGATCACTATCGTCTGCTGGATACGACGCGCGCATACGCCCTCGAAAAGCTACGCGCTTCGGGTGAGCATCAGGAGGTCGCGCGTCGCCATGCGGAATACTTTCAAAAAGCTCTCGTTGAGGCTGACATCGACAGCAATTCCTTGCCGCAGGCCGATTGGCAGCGGCGCTATGGACGACTTCTGAGCAATGTCCGCACCGGTCTCGATTGGGCATTCGCCAAAGACGGCGACAGGCAATTGGGCGCAGCGCTGGCTGCCGCTGCCGTGCCGCTCTGGGTCCATCTATCGCTGTTCGGCGAGTGTCGCGAGCGCACCGAGTTGGCGCTCGCGCAGCTAAAGGACGGAGCCGCGGATTCCACACGCCTGCGCATGCAACTCTCGGCAGCGCTGGGCTGGTCCCTGACGTATAGCCAGGGTCGCGCGCGAGATGCCGGACCAGCGCTTGCGACCACCCTCGAACTGGCGGACCAGCTCGACGACAAGGACTATCGCCTGCGCGCGCTCTGGGGCCTATGCATCGACCAGTTCAATAACGGCGAATTCCTCAGGGCGCTCGAGTTCGCTCAGCGTTTCACAGCGGCGGCGGAGGCCTCTGGCGATCCTACCGACCCGATGCTCGCCGACCGACTTCTCGCCGCGGCGCTCCACTTTCTGGGCGATCAACGCGCCGCGCGTCTTCACATCGACCGGGTGAACTCCTCGTTGGATTCTCTGCCCGAGAAAGCCAAGATTTTTCCGCTGGATTTGCGGATATCGACGCACTATTTCCGCGCCCGCATCCTCTGGTTACAAGGCCACGCCGATCAGGCGCTGCGCCTTGTCGAGCATAACATTGAGGAAGGGCGTGCAAATGGTCACGCTTTGACCTTCTGCAGCGTGCTGGGTCAGGCCGCATGCCCGATCGCATTCCTTTCCGGCAATTTCGATGCGGCGGAGCGCTACGGTGAGATGCTGTTCGAACACGCAGAGCGCCACGCGGTGTCGCTTTGGCGACTTTGGGCGGGTTGCTTCAAAGGCATGGTCAAGGTCAGGCGCGGCGACATTGATACTGGGCTCGCGCTCCTGCGGAGTGAGCTAGATCGCGTAGGGCAGGCTAGGTCCTTGCCACGCTTTCTACTTCCACTGGGCGAGCTTGCGGCCTCTTTTGGCGAGGCCAATGAAATCGAAAGGGGGCTTGCCGCGGTCGACGAGACGTTGGGACGTTGCAAAGCCCGACATGAACAATGGTACGTTCCAGAGCTATTGCGCATCAAGGGTGAGTTGGCGCTGAAGGACTCGCGAAATCAATCCGCGGCTGCGGCGGAACAATGTTTTTCTGAGGCTCTGACGTTGGCGAAGCAGCAGGGCGCGCTGTTCTGGGAGTTAAGAAACGCACTGAGCCTTGCCAGGCTGCGGATCAGTGAGGACCGGACGGCCGATGCAAGGCAAATCCTTGCTCCTGTATATGGCGCATTTGCGGACGGCCTTCGGACCGCGGACACTCGCGAGGCAAAAACGCTGCTTGACGGGCTTGACGCTGCCTGAGCGAGATCAACCAACGGCTTAACCTGAATATTTTTTCGGGAGACCGGCATGGACATGCCGCCACCGTATGAAACCGCGTTGATCAGGAAGATCGCCAAGCGCATCTTGCCCCTAGTATTGGCCGCTTATTGCGTCGCCTATATGGATCGCGCGAATGTCGCCGTCGCAGCGTTGACGATGAACAAGGAACTAGGCCTTAGCGCCTTCACGTACGGCTTAGGGGCAGGCATTTTCTTCCTTGGCTATTTTATTTTCGAGATTCCCAGCAATTTGATCCTCTTGCGCGTCGGCGCTCGTCGCTGGATCGCCAGGATCATGTTTACCTGGGGAATCCTTTCCGCGGCGTGCGCTTTCGTAACGGGGCCGACAAGCTTCATCGTGGCTCGCTTTCTGCTGGGCGTGGCCGAGGCCGGCTTTTTTCCGGGCGTCATGCTCTATCTTACCTCCTGGTTCCCGGATCGATTTCGAGGCCGTATCATAGCGACGCTGTTTCTCGGCGGCCCTATTTCAAATGCGCTCTCAAACATCGCATCGGGCGCCATTCTCGAGATGAATGGGATCTTGGGTTTGCGCGGCTGGCAATGGGTATTCATTATCGAAGCGGCCCCGGCGGTTATCCTCTCGTTCGTCATACTTCGGACAATGATCGATCGACCCTCGTCTGCAGATTGGCTCAATCCTGACGAGCGTCGATGGCTCGAGAGACAACTCGATAACGACCGGGCGAGAGCTGAAGCGCAGGGGCGACTCACCCTGGGGAGGGCCTTGCTGGACTCGCGGGTCGCTGCTCTTTCGGTGGTCTACTTCCTTTTGGTGACAGCGGGGTACGGTACGACCTTCTTCCTGCCGCAAATTATGAAAGGTCTCGGCTTATCCAACCTAATGACGGGCGTCGTATCGGCGATCCCTTACCTGATCGGCATGTTTGCACTCCTGACTTGGGGCTGGTCGAGCGATCGAAACGGCGAGCGTCGTTGGCACCTGATTACGGCATCCATTACCGCCAGTGCCGGTTTCGTGGCCGCCGGCATGGCGGGGAGCTCTTTCTGGTCCTTGCCGGCGATGTGTATTGCTGTGGTCGGAATCTACGGCACGCGACCGACGTTTTGGCCCCTTCCGTCGGTTTTCCTGAGCGGAACCGCGGCAGCGGGCGGCATCGCGCTGATAAATTCGGTCGGAAATCTCGGCGGCTATCTCGGGCCATCTATTGTGGGCTGGATCAAGGATTCGACGAACAGCTTCGGGATCGCCCTGTATTTTTTGGCCGCCTGCGCGTTGGCGGCGGGCGCAGTTGTTTTTGTCGCCAGGGAGGCCAGCGATGTGCGGGCCGCGCGACGACCGGAGCCTGTAGAGATCCGGTAGGTCAACGCAGGCGAGCATTCGGAAGGTACTGCCTTGAACTGCGGCGGATCGATTGGTCGTCGCCGGCCTTCTGGGAAACGCTGACAACAATTGTATACCGCCCGTGCGTCGGGTTGTGCGAATGAACACAGCGACGAAACGCGCCTGAGCTATCCTTTTAACGGGTTCATCGGCTGCTTGATGGCCGGCGCCCGGGTGCTGCGCCTTTCAGCGCTCATGCGTTCGAGGACCGGAACGCGCTACCGATAGGGAGTAGGATCATGCATGCAATGCCTTCGTCAATTGGCCGTCGAGATTTCTTGGCGGCGACAGTCCTTGGGACCGCTGGGGCCCTTCTCCCCGCAGCGTCGACGCTTGCTGCGGCGGCCACGAGTTCGCCGTCGAGCGATGACGGGTCGATACGGCCTTTCCACTATCGGGCGACAGATGAGGAGGTCGAGGATCTCAAGAGGCGCATCAAGGCGACCAAATGGCCGGACCGCGAGACCGTCAACGACACGACTCAGGGCGTTAATCTCATCACGATGCAGAAGCTCGCCGATTACTGGGCCAATCAACACGATTGGCGCCGCGGCGAGACGACACTGATGAGTTATCCGAATTTCATGACCACCATCGACGGGCTGGGTATCCATTTCATCCACGTCAAGTCGAAGCACCCCGACGCGCTTCCCGTGATCGTCACACACGGCTGGCCAGGATCGATTATCGAGCAACTTAAAATCATTGGTCCTTTAACGGATCCGACCGCCTACGGCGGAACAGCGGCAGATGCGTTCGACGTCGTGATCCCTTCGCTTCCCGGATACGGTTTTTCCGGCAAGCCGACGAGGCCCGGATGGGACGTCGTACACATAGCGCAGGCCTGGGCCGAATTGATGAACCGCCTCGGCTACAAACGCTACGTCGCCCAGGGCGGCGACTGGGGTAACGCAATCACGGAGGTGATGGCGCTCCAGCAGCCCGCGGGCCTGCTCGCCATTCACACGAATATGTCGGCGACACTCCCGGAGGCGATCAGGAACGCGCTCCCCGCGGGGCCGGCGCCTGCCGGACTTTCCGCCGATGAGCAGTACGCGTGGAGGCAGCTCAGTGACTTCTATGTGAATGGCCTTGGCTACGCGATCGAGATGCGGAACCGTCCGCAGACTCTCTATGGCCTTGCGGATTCGCCAACCGGCCTCGCTGCCTGGATTCTCGACCATGATATCCAGAGCTACAAGCTGATCGCCCGCGTGTTTGACGGTGCCCAAGAGGGCCTGACCCGTGACGACATCCTCGACAATGTCACGCTCTACTGGCTGACCAATACGGCGATCTCATCGGCGCGACTGTACTGGGAAGTGCGCAACGGCAAGGGCGGCTTCTTCGACCCGCGCGGGGTTCCGCTGCCGACCGGCGTTAGCGCCTTTGCTGAGGAGATCTATCAGGCGCCAGAAAGTTGGGCGCGCGCGGCCTATCCCAATCTCGTCTTCTACAGGCGTCATGACAAGGGGACGCATTTTGCCGCCTGGGAGCAGCCGCAGGCGCTCGCCCAAGATATGCGCGACACCTTCCGATCGGTGCGGACAGCGTAGCCG
>JASLHV010000081.1 GCA_030153205.1 Roseiarcus sp.
GGCGCGCCGGCGCGCCAAAGTTTCTGGGCGCTCGCTTCAAGCTTCGGCGCGAGTTCGGCGAGGATGGTTTCGCTACTGAGATCGACGCCGGAAGAATTGGCGCGCTCGCGCGCGAAAATGTCGCGCGGAAGACCGATATTAGGATGCGGGGCCCCTACGGGCGTGATCGCACGCGCCGCTTCGACCGGATCTTCAAGAAGCGCATCGACAGGAATTTTGGCGTCGGCGATTCGATTGACGAAGGACGTGTTGGCGCCGTTCTCCAGCAGACGTCGGACGAGATACGCGAGTAAGGTCTCGTGCGAGCCGACCGGCGCATAGACCCGGCAAGGACGGGCGCGGCCGCCTAAATTCGCAACCTGCTCGTAGAGCGGCTCGCCCATGCCGTGCAAGCACTGGAATTCATATTGACCGGCGTAGAAATTGCGTCCCGCCATCGCGTGGATCGTCGCGAGAGTCAACGCATTATGGGTCGCGAACTGCGGGTAAACGGCGTCCGGCGCCGAGAGGAGTAGCCGCGCGCAAGCGATGTAAGAGACATCGGTGTGAATCTTTCGCGTGAAGACCGGAAAGCCGTCGAGCCCGTCGACTTGAGCGCGTTTGATCTCACTGTCCCAATAGGCGCCCTTTACCAGCCGCAGCATAATCCGTCGCTTCGTGCGACGCGCGAGGTCGATGATGAAAGCAAGAACAGCGGTCGCGCGTTTCTGATAGGCCTGAACGACGAAGCCAATCCCGTTCCAGCCGGCAAAATCGGGGTCGCCGCAAAGGCTTTCGAGAATGTCCAGCGAAAGGTCGAGACGTTCGGATTCCTCGGCGTCTATATTGATGCCGATGTCGTATTGTCGCGCCAGCGCCGTGAGGCCTTTCAGGCGCGGGAGCAGCTCCTTGCGCAGTCTTTCGCGCTGACCTCGTACGTAACGGGGATGCAAGGCGGAGAGTTTGATCGACAGCCCGGGCCCTTCGTAAATGCCGCGTCCTGCCGAGGCGGCGCCGATGGCGTGAAGGGCCTGAGTGTAGGCCGTGAGATAGCGCTGCGCATCGGCCGCGGTCGCCGCGGCCTCGCCAAGCATGTCGTACGAATAACGAAAACCTTGCGCCTCCATCCGCTTGGCGTTGTCGAGCGCCTCGGCAATCGTCTCGCCACAAACGAATTGTTCGCCCATCAACCGCATGGCCGTATCGACGCTGGCGCGGATGATCGGCGCGCCGCTTCGGGCGATAAGCTTGGTGAGCGCGCCCGCGAGGCCGGCCTCGTCGAAGGTGCCGACCAATTTGCCAGTGATCAGCAGGCCCCAGGTCGCCGCGTTGACGAAAGGCGAGGGCGAATGGCCGACATGGGCGCGCCATTCGCCGTGGCCGACCTTGTCGGCGATCAGGGCGTCCCGCGTTGCGCTATCGGGAATGCGGAGCAGCGCCTCGGCCAGGCACATTAAGGCGACGCCCTCCTGACTCGACAGGGCATATTCGCGCATCAGCCCCTGGACCAAACCCGGCGTCGGCCGCCCGCGCAACCTTTCAACCAGATCGCGGGCGAGAGCGCGCGCTTCGGCGCGAACTGGCGCGGGCAGGTCGGCCGCCTCGATCAAAGGCGGTAATGATTCCTCCTCCGGATGCCGATAGGCGGCGTCAATGGCCGCGCGCAGGCCCAAACGCGGCTCGATGTCGGCGCGAAAAGCGGCGAATGGCGCCCTGGCGCTTGAGTGAACCCCTTGCGCGCTGGACATCGGATCGCCTCTTGGGGAACGACGAGGAACGCGCCGCGTTATCGCGGCGAATGCTTCAGACCGTGAATGTGTTGGCAGGGCGCGCTATGCGCGTCAACCGGCCTTCATGGATCGCAGTAATGTGACTATTGTTGCAGGGCAAAATGTTATTGCTGCGTTGCAGCATCTCTGCTAGTTGTGATCAAAGTTCGACGGTGTTTGCGGTATGATCGTCGATGCTGATTCGAGGACGCGATGGGCAAGACCTGGATGACGAAATGGGGCCCGCGCAAAGTGCGCGAAATCCCGCCGACGCTCGAGGAGGCCTTCGCCGCTGCTGAATGCCTCACTGAAGATTTCGATGAGAAGATTGAAATCGCAGCGTCTCTCATGGGTTTGTCCGCCGAAGAGGCGCGTGCCCAGGCCGCCAAGCTTTCGGCGCGGCCGAGCGCTCGCCCGACAGTCATGACAGGCCGCGGACGCCCTGTCGTGGTGCAATACAAGCGACCGCGGATGACCCGCCCGACTCTTCCTGCGGCGCGAGGCTAATCCCTAACAGGCGATTACCGCTGAACAATCGGCGCGCTCGAGCCGTTTGGCGTGATTTACGGCTTTCCCCCCTCCGCGCTTGGCTTTAGCTAGAGCGGATGCTCGACTTCTCGACCCAGCGTTCTCCCATAGGCGCGATCACCATGCTCGCGCGCCTTCAGCGAGATTACGGCTGGCCGCATAAATGGTCCTACGCCGCCGGCGCTGTTTTCCTCGGCCTCGTCGCGGCCTCGACCGCCACGTCAGCTTGGCTTTTGAAGCCGGTGCTCAA
>JASLHV010000084.1 GCA_030153205.1 Roseiarcus sp.
AGAAGGCGATCACGATTCCGGCAGCCACACCATCATGCGGTTCGGTCCACGGTTGGCCCAGAGAAAGTACGGGATCGCCGTCACTTTTGCCTTGGTCGTCTCAAAGGGCTTGGTTTGATAAAGGACATTGGCGCCATTCGCCTTGGCGACGTCCATTTCCGCGACAATGGCGACGGCGCCGTCGAACAGGTCTTGACGCTTTTCGGCGGTCGGCAAAGCGCCACGCGGCAGGCGGGCGAGGGCGATGGACGTGTTGGGATTGTCGGCTTCCTCGACGCAATAGATCAGCGGGCCGCGACGCAGGGCGACGCGTCCCGCATCCTCGCGTACATTCGGATTGGCGTAGAGCCGTTCGACCGGCATCGGCAGGTCCAAATCGATCGCATCGCCGCTTCGCCAGACGCGACGCAGGCTGAGATAGCCGCGCTCAGGCGCGCCGGCGATCTTCTCGCCGCTGACCGAGGCGGACCAGCCGCGCGCCCATTCCGGGATGCGCAGCTTGAGCGCAAATTCCATCGGCGCGTCGAGATCGAGCGCGATGCGGATCGCGCCGGACCAGGGATAGTCGCCCTCCTGCCGCAGACGGACCGCGCGACCCCCGACCGACAGCGCCGCTTCATTGGCGCCATAGAGATGGACGCAGAGCGCGTCGTCGGCCGTGGAATAGAAATAGCCGCCGACCGAGGCGACGAGACGCGCGACATTCATCGTGCAGCAGGGGCAGGGATGCCATTCCCAGCGCTTGTGGCCGCCGTCGCTCTCGAGCACGTTCTGATAGAAATAATGCGTACCTTCCCGCGACAGGCCCGAGAGGGCGCCATTGTAAAGCGCGCGCTCCAGCACATCGGCGTAAGCGCCATCGCAATCCAGATTGAGCATGCGCTGCGCCCAGAAGATCAACGCCACCGAGGCGCAGGTCTCGGCGTAGGCCGTGTCGTTCGGCAGATCGTAATCCTTCGTGAAGCCTTCATTGTCGGCCGAGGGGCCAAGGCCCGCGGTCACATACATGCGCTTCGAGGTGACGTCGCGCCAAAGCCGCTCGCAGGCCTGGCGCAGCGCGTCGTCGCCGAGATCGGCGGCGAGATCGGCCATGGCCGTATACATATACATGGCGCGAACCGCATGGCCGACGACTTTATCCTGATCGCGGACGGGCTTGTGCGATTGATTATATTCGTACGTTCGGAACCAAAATTTGGATATGTCGTCGCCACGCGCCATGGCTTCCACATCGAAATAATGCGGCTTCGCGCCGCGCTCGTCGATGAAATAGGCGGCGAGATCGAGATACTTTTTTTCCTTCGTCGCGTGATAGAGCTTGATCAGCGCAAGCTCGATCTCCTGATGGCCGCAATAGCCGCGCTTCTGGCCGGGACCGCGCCCGAAAGTCGTGGCGATATGGTCGATATAGCGCAGCATGATATCGAGCAGCCGGCGCCGCCCCGTCGCCTGCCAATAGGCGACCGCGCCTTCCAGCATATGGCCGGCGCAGTAAAGCTCGTGACGATCGCGCAAATTCGTCCAGCGCCTGTCGACCTCGCGGCCGATGTACCAGCAATTGAGATAGCCGTCCGGCAATTGCGCCGCGGCGAGCCGTTCAGTGATCGCGTCGATCTGGCCTTCGATGGTCGCATCGCGGCGATGGGCGAGGGCATAGCTCGCTGCTTCGATCCATTTGCCGATGTCGGAATCCCAAAAGACCTGCGTCGACATGCCGTGATTGCTGATCGGGATGCGCAAAGGCGGCGGCGGCTGCTCCACTTTCAGCGAATCAAGCAGACCGTGGCGCTGCAATTGCTCGTGTTCGCTGGGGATCGTCTTGGTCAGTACGGTCTCCAGCCGCTCGCGCCAAAAGTCGCCGGTGATGCGGACTTTCGTGAAGGGCGTCGGGGCGTAGCGTCGCATCGGAGGGTTCCTTGCGTAAGATCTTCAGGCGCCGCGCAGCAGACGCACGCCGCAGGATTCGCGGATGATAAGGCTGCAGGGCAGACGGCGGACGCCGGTTTGCCGCTCGCCGGCGATCATCGCCATGAGCCGGCGGCCGGTCTCACGGCCGAGCTCCTTGAGATTCATGTCGATGGTCGTCAGCAGCGGCCGCGTCGCCTCGGCGATGACCAGCCAATTGTCGAAGCCGACCAAAGCGACGTCCTCAGGCGCGCGTATGCCGCGCTCGCGCAAAGCGTCGGCGACGCCGCGGGCGATCTGATCGTTGCCGCAGAAAATCGCATCGGGCGGCGCACGTTTGCCCATGAAGAGACGATCGACCGACGCGCGGCCCCAGGCCTCGGACCAAGCGCCCGTGAGGGCGGCTTGCGCGGCGAGGCCGGCGCTTTTCAGCGAGGCGCGGTAGCCTTCGCGCCGCAATCGTACCGCTTCGAAACGTTCAGGCCCGGTGACATGGGCAATGCGCCGCCGGCCGAGTTTTATCAGATGGTCGCAGGCGAGCCGCGCGCCGCCGTGATCGTCGGGCAGCAAGCAAAGCGCGTTGGGATCATCGGTCTGCGAATAGACGTAAAGCGTCGGCACATCGGCGACCGGTACGTGCAGAGGAGGGCGCTGGTCGGCGCGGCGGCCGGTGACGACGATCCCGTCGACGCGTTTCGCCAGAAACGATTCGACGTGGCGCGCCTCCAAGGCCGGATCGTCGGTGGCGTTGCACATGAAAACCGAGATGCGGCGCTCGGAGAGGCATTCTTCGAGACCTTCGACGATCGGCATGGCGAAGCGGCCAAAATTGTCGTTGGAGATGACGCCGACGGTGAAGGACTGGCCGCGGTGCAGGCTTTGGGCGAGATGATTGGGGCGGAAGCCAAGCTGGCTGGCGAGATCCTTGACGCGCGCCCGGGTCTCGGCGCTGAGACGGCCATTGCCGTTCAACGCTTTGGAGACGGTGCCGATACTGACTTTGGCCAGCCGGGCGACGTCATGAATCGTCGGCCGCCGCGCGACGACGCGCCCGCGCGCGTCGGGAGCACCCTCCCGCAAGCCAGATACCGGCGACTCGTCCTGGACCGTCATCGCGCTCGCGCCTTGGCTTTGGTCATTTGATGGCGCCGCTGAGGAAGCCGGAGACATAGTAGCGTTGCAACAAAAGATAGATCGCCAGACAAGGCAGGATCGACACGACGACGCCGGCCTGCAAAGCGCCCCAGTCCACCGCGCCGAAATGACCTTGTCGTACGCCGACCAGCATGATCGGGATCGTGAAAGCCGTTTCCTTATTCATAAAGATCAAGGCGGCGATGAATTCATTCCATGAGGTGATGAAGGCGAACAAGGTCACGGTGACGATCGCGGGCGCCGCGGCGGGCAGAAAGATGCGTCGCAGGAGTTGGAAGGAATTGCAGCCGTCGATGATCGCCGCCTCCTCCAATTCCCGCGGCGTCTCCTCAAAGGAATTGCGTAGAAGGAAGATCGAGAAGGGGAGTTGGATGACGGTATGAACGATGGCGAGGCCGAGATAGGTGTTGGCGAGGCCAAGCGAGGCCGACATGATGTAGAGCGGGGTCAGCAGGGCCTGATAGGGGATCATCAGGCTCGAGAGAAGGAGGACGAAAATCAATTCCTTCGCCGGTACCGGAAAACGCGCAAGGCCAAAGGCGGCGGGCGCGCCAAGGCCGAGACAGAGCGCGATGGTGAGCGCCGCCACCGCCAAGCTGTTGCCAAGATAGGCGGGCAGGCCGGCCTGGTAGTGAAAGACCTTTTCGTAATTCTCGATGCTGAGCACCGACGGCCAATAATGCGGCGGCACAGCGGACGCTTCCTCGGCGGTCTTGACCGAGGCCGAGAAGCACATGAGGAGCGGAAAAAGCGTCAGCGCAATTGCGACGAGGCAGAGAACGCCAAGGAGCGGCGATATTTGCTTGCGACGCGCGGCGTCCAGACGCGAGGGGCGAGAAGCGCGGACCATTGAATGCGAGGCGGCGCTCATCGTTCGCTCCCACGGCGCATCAAGGCCAATTGTACGGCGGAAGCGGCCAGGATGATCGCCATCAGGATCACCGATAGAGCGGCGCCATAGCCCTGTTTGAAGTAGATGAAGGAGTTTTGATAGATCCAATAGAGCGAGGTGAAGGTTTTGCTCTCTGGTCCGCCGGCGGTCATGATGTAGAATTGATCGAAAGCCAGGATCGAGCCGATGGCGCTGACGAGCGTCGTCAGGAAGATGGTGCGCGCGGTCAGCGGCAGCGCGATATGATAAATGCGCCGCCAATAGCTGGCGCCGTCGATCAGGGCCGCCTCGTTGACCTCTTCGCCGATCGACTGAAGGCCGGCGACGAAAAGGATCATGCCGAAGCCGACGACTTTCCAGACGATCGAAATGATCACCGCCCAGAGGCCGAGGTCGGCGTCGGTAAACCAGACGATCGGCTGCGCGATAATATGCAGGTCCTGCAGCAGCTTGTTGATCAAGCCGACCTGTTCGTCGAAGAGCCAGAACCAAAGCAGGCTCGAACTGCCGAGACCGATGACGACGGGGAGGAACACGATCGCCCGCGTCAGCTTGCCAAGGCCCTTGGCGGCGAGCGTCAGCAAAGCCAGGGCATAGCCGAGGACCATCAGAATCGGCGTGATGATCAGCGTGTATTTGCAGGTGAAGAGAAGCGCGCGCCAGAAAGTCACGTCGTGATAGGCGCGGATGTAGTTGCGCCAACCGACGAAATCGCTGCCGCCGAGCAGCGATGCGTTGGTCAGCGAAGTCAAAAAGAGTTGAACAAGCGGGTAGAGCACGAAGACGGCGACGAACAGCAGCGCCGGCACCGCATAGAGGAGGCCAACCGTACCGCTGCGCATGCCGCTCTTTGCCCTGCGTCGCAAAGAAAATACCGAGGCGCGTGGCGCCGCAGGATGAGAGGCGGCGCTGTCGTTGGGATTCGCGTGGGTTGAGCTCATTGCTTTGGAGTCTTGCGCAGCGCTTATCCAGCCGCGATAGATCGCGGCCGCCTTCTCCCGCTTTCGCAAGGAGAAGGGGCGCCGCCCTTCGCCTCAGTCGCTCGCAATATCTTTCATCTTCGCCTTGGCGGCGGCGATCGCTTCATCGACCTTGCCGTCGAAAACCGCCGCTTCGATCATCTGAATCCAGGGCGAAGAATCGCTGTTGACCATGTCGTTGAAATGGAAGACCCAGGGCACATAGCCGATGCCGACGGCTTTCGCCGTCGTCACCAGACGCGGTTCGTCCTTGAAATACTTATTGTCGGCAAGGTCGACCCGCGACGGCAGGATGTTGTTCTTGGCGAGGCCTTCGAGCTGCGCCTCGTCGCTCAATTCCCATTTGATGAAGTTGAGCGCGATATCGGCGTGCTTACTGCCTTTCGGGATGGCGACGACATCGCCGCCGACGAAAGCGGAGGCCTCACCCTCCTTGGCGCCGGGCAGGAACGTGACGCCGAAGTCGAGATTGGGCGCGTCCTTTTTGAGATCGGAGATCAGGAAGCCGCCGGCGCCTTGGACACCGATTTTGCCGGTCTTGAAATTGGCGACGAAATTCGAGCCATTGTCGGCTTGCGCGCTCTTTGGGATCAGGCCTTCGCTCCACATGTCGCGGAAGAGCTGCAGCACTTGCTTGACGCCGGCGCCGTCGAGCGGCTCTTCGTCGCCATTGCGCGGCAGCATTTTCGCGCCGGCCGCCACCATCATCGGCGAGGTCGTGAAAATATTGCAGCCTGGGCAGGCGCCGGAGAAGTAGAAGCCGTAAATATCGGGGCCGAGCGCCCTGATCTTCTTCGCCGCTTCATGAATTTGATCGAGCGTCTTCGGCGGCTTATCAGGATCGAGACCGGCTTTGCGGAAAAGGTCTTTGTTGTAGACGAGGATCGAAACATCGGGCGTGAAGCCCGTACCATAGATCCGGTCCTTATATGTCGCGAGATTGGTGAAGGCCGGCGCGACTTTCGCGAAATCCGGATCGGCCTTCATTTGATCGGTAATGTCGACAAGGAAGCCGGCGCGCATGAAATCCGGCATGTAGATCAGGTCGAAGGAGATCGCGTCCGGAACCTCGCCGGCCTTCACGCCGGTGGCGAGTTTGGACACCATCTGATTGTCGGGAATGACCGTCAGATTGATCTTGTCGCCATGGCCGGAATTCCAGAGATCGATGAGATGCTGCGCGGCGTTGGCGCCGCTGGCCCGCACCCACATCGATAAGTCGGCCGCGGTCGACGGCGTCGCTGCGGCGAGCGCGACAAAAAGAGCGGCGCCGCCCAGCCATTTGAGCTTGCCCATTGCTTCCTCCACATATGCGAGCCGATTGGTTTCGGCCCTGAATTTCGACACCAGTGATAGCGCCGCGACGGCCAAAGAAAGGCTTCGGACGCGGCCTTGAAAGCGCGGCGGAGCCTAGGTGAGAAAAGCTTTTCCCACAAGGGCGTCCGCCGCCGGTTTCGCGTTATGCGGTAAGTCATTTGCGACTAACGGCGCCGATGGTTGACGATCGCCGCCGTCATGCCGATCATAGAGTTGAAACAGAACAACACGCCAAACTTGGCAGGAGGATAAATGGCGTCCATGGAAATTCGCGAGCTTCGCAAGTCTTTCGGACCTGTCGAAGTCGTGCGCGGCGTTTCGATCGATATCGCCGACGGCGAGTTTGTCGTGCTTGTCGGTCCGTCCGGCTGCGGCAAGTCGACGCTTCTGCGCATGATCGCCGGTCTCGAGAGCGCAAGCGCAGGCGAAATTCGCATCGGCGATCGCGTCGTCAATGACGTGCCGCCGAAGGCGCGCGACATCGCCATGGTCTTCCAGAACTACGCGCTTTATCCACATATGACGGTCGGCGGGAATATGAGTTTCGCGCTGCGGCTGAAACACGCCTCGAAGGCGGAGATCACCGAGCGCACGGAGCGCGCCGCGAAAATTCTCGGCCTCGACAAATTGCTGGACCGTTATCCGCGGCAATTGTCCGGCGGCCAGCGTCAACGCGTCGCTATGGGCCGGGCCATCGTGCGCGACCCGCAGGTCTTTCTCTTCGACGAGCCGCTTTCCAATCTCGACGCCAAGTTGCGTGTGCAGATGCGCACCGAAATCAAGGAACTACACCAACGTCTCAAAACGACCACGGTTTACGTCACGCATGACCAGATCGAGGCGATGACGATGGCCGATAAGATCGTCGTGCTGCATGACGGCGTTGTCGAGCAGATCGGCGCGCCGCTCGATCTTTACGATCGGCCGGCCAATCAATTCGTCGCGGGATTTATCGGCTCGCCGGCGATGAACTTCTTGAGTGGGCGGCTCGCCAGGGCGGAGGGCGTTGCGAAATTCGTCGCCGACAATGGCGACAGCATCGCCTTGCCGGCGGCCGTCGCCGGCGCCGATGGAACGCCGGTGACGATCGGCGTCCGGCCGGAGCATTTCACGCTCGATGACGCGCAAGGCGCGCCGGCCGAAGTGATTGTCGTGGAGCCAACCGGATCGGAAACGCAGGTTTTCGCGAAGTTTTGCGGACGCGATATCGTCAGCGTGTTCCGCGATCGGGTGAGCGCGAAGCCGGGCGGAACGATCAAGCTGGCCGCGACGCCGGAGCGCATTCACTTGTTCGACGCCAAGAGCGGCTTGGCTTTACACTAAAGCGGCGCGGATCCCTCTCCCCGCAACGCAAAGGGGGAGAGAGATTCCCAGCTTCTACGCCGCGGCTGTCGCCGCTTCCCTCTTGCGTGCGCCGATGAACCATACCGACGCCGAGGCGATCAGGCAGGCGACGCCAGCAACGAAGAAGGCCGGCAAATAAGTGTTCCATTCGGTGCGCGACAGGCCGCCGCCGAAGGCGGCGGTGGCCGCGCCGAGCTGATGAGCGGCGAAAATCCAGCCGAAGGCGACGCCGGCTTTCTCCTTGCCGAAGGTTTGCGTGGTCAGGCGTACAGTCGGCGGCACAGTCGCGATCCAATCAAGCCCGTAGAAGACCGAGAAGAGCGAAAGGCCAAAGACCGAGAATCCGGAATAGGGCAGGTACAGAAGCGAAAGACCGCGAAGACCGTAGTACCAGAAGAGCAGCATGCGGCTGTCATAACGGTCTGACAGCCAGCCGGAGCCGATCGTGCCGAAGAGGTCGAATACGCCCATCATCGCGAGGGTCGAGGCAGCGGCGACGGCCGGCAGGCCGAAATCGACGCAGAGCGAGATGAAGTGAGTCTGAATGAGTCCGTTGGTGCTCAAGCCGCAAATGTAGAATGTCGCAAACAGAATCCAGAAGGCGCTGCTCTTCGAACATTCCGCCAGGATCGAAAAGGCGCGGCCGATCGCCGGCGCCGCGGGCGGGGGCGCAGGAACGTGGCCGGGCGGCGGCGGGGGATCGCCATAGGGCGAGAGCTCGACGTCGGAGGGGCGATCCCGCATGAAAAGAATGACGAGCAGGCCGGCAAGGAGCAGCCCGCCGATCGAAGGGGCGAGCGCCGCCCGCCAGCCGAAACGATCGATCAGCCACGCGGCGAGCGGAAGAAAGATGAGCTGACCCGTCGCATTGGCGGCGGTCAGCATGCCGAGCACGAGACCGCGTCGCGCATTGAACCAGCGATTGGACACAATGGCGGCGAAGACCAGCGCGGTAAGGCCAGTGCCGACGCCGATGATGACCCCCCAATAGATGAACAATTGCCAGATATGACTCATGGTCAGCGCGAGCAGCAGTCCCGTGACGATCAGGCCGATCGCTGAGACGACGACGTTGCGGACGCCGAAACGCTCGATCAGCGCCGCCGCGAAAGGCGCCATCAGGCCGAAAAGGATCAAACGGACCGCGAGGGGGGCCGATACTTGCGCCATATCCCAGCCGAATTCCTTGGTCAGCGGCAAAATGAAAGCGCCGGGCAAGCCGACGGCCCCCGCGGTCGTCAGCATGGTCACGAAGGTTACGGCGGCGATCGCCCAGCCGTAATGGATTCCACGGCGCGACAGCTTTTCAGCGAGGGCTGAAGCCAACATTCCCTCTCTCCTTAAGGGCGCCCGCTCGCCTTGCGGCGGGAAGCGCAATTTTGATGATGACAGTCATCATTAAATGATGATATCCATCATCATAAGTCAAGAGCGAAACAGGCATGGCGCCTATTCGCGGCAAAACGGAGCCTTTGGGCGCGACCATGCGGATCACCAAACAGCAGGCGGAGGACAATCGCGCGCGCGTGGTCGAGACGGCGTCGCGGCTTTTCCGGGAAAAAGGCTTCGAAGGCGTCGGCGTCGCCGATCTCATGCATGCGGCCGGCATGACCCACGGCGGCTTCTACAATCATTTCGAATCGAAGGACGATCTGGAGGCCGCGGCTTGCGCGCATGCGTTGACGCAATCGGTCGAGACGATCGAAGCGATCGCCGCGGACGAGAGTTTGGATAAAGAGGCGTTCGGCGCGTACCGGCGTCGGTACCTTTCGCACAAGAGCCGCGATGCGGAAGGCTTTCGCTGCCCGATGGTGGCCTTCGGCAATGACGTCTCGCGCCAGGGACCAGCTCTGCGCGCCGTCTACGCCAAGGGTTTGAAGCGCTATCTCGACGCCTTCACCCGCGCCTATGCAGCGGAGCGGCGCGGCCGTCGCGTCAAGGCCGATCTTCGCGCCGACGCGATCACGCATTTCGCGACCATGGTCGGCGCGGCATCGTCCTTCGCGATTGATCGCGCCAGCGACACCGCGCA
>JASLHV010000087.1 GCA_030153205.1 Roseiarcus sp.
GTCGGCACGACCTGGTTTCTGAAATCGACGCGGATTGGCCTGGAGATGCGAGCCGCCGCGGAAAATTTTCGCATGGCTGAGGTGCTCGGCGTACGCGCCAACCGCGTGATCGCAACGGCTTTTGCGATCAGCGGTCTGCTCGCGGCCGCGGTCTCCTGTCTCTTCGTTGCGCAAACCGGATTGGTGCAGCCGCGCATGGGATTACAGCTCGTCATCATAGCCTTTGTTGGAACCGTGATCGGCGGCCTCGGCAGTCTGCCGGGCGCGGCTTTTGGAGGTTTTCTGGTCGGCGTGATAACGATTGTCCTCCAAACGATATTGCCGCCGGAATTGCGAGCGTTCCGCGAAGCCTTCCTGTTCGTGGCCGTGGCGGCAATGCTTTTGTTGAGGCCGCAAGGACTCATTCCGGCGCGCGGTTTACGAGAGCGGATCTGATGGCGGTCATCTCCTCGCCCGCTCAAATCGAGACGACCGCGCCGGTCGTGCGCGAGACATGGCGCCGTCTGGAGCCGCTTGCAATTTTGATTGTCGCGTTGCTGATCGTCGCCGCCATGGCCACGCTTGCGCCGACGATTGTACAGCGGCGGATCACCGAAGGTCTGATCAACCTCGTCGCGGTCGTTGGCCTGTACATCTTTGTCGGCAATTCGGGCGTTCTGTCTTTCGGCAATGTGGCTTTCATGGCGATCGGCGCCTATGTTTCGGCGCTATTGACTATGCCCGCGGCGGCCAAGAGCGTGTTCTTGCCCGATCTGCCTCCCTTTCTCGCGCAGGCGCAATGGCCCGAAATAGGCGGCGCGCTGGCCGGCGCCACGTCGGCGGCGCTGGTCGCAGCTATCGCCGGCTTCCCCCTGATGCGCCTTTCCGGCATTTCCGCGAGCATTGCGACCTTCGCTATCCTGGTCGTCAGCTACGTGGTTCTTGGCAATTGGACGTCGGTGACGGGCGGCCAAAATTCGCTGATGGGTCTGCCGATCTATGTCGGCCTGTGGACCGCCGCGGCCTGGGCTATCGTGGCGGTGATCATCGCTTTCATCCACCAGGAGTCGCGCTCCGGCCTGCTCCTCAAGGCGTCGCGCGAAGACGAAGCTGCGGCGGCCGCCTGCGGCGTACGAATGGTTCTGCATCGGTTGTTCGCTTTTGTGATCAGCGGATTTGTTTCCGGCGTCTCCGGCGTGCTGCTGGCGCATTTTCTCGGCACTGTCCGTGTCGAGACCTTCTACCTTGACCTCACTTTTCTAATCCTTGCGATGCTCGTGATTGGCGGCATGCGCAGCCTTACCGGCGCCGTCGCCGGCGCCATCCTTGTCACGCTGCTCACGGAATTGCTCAGGCAGGCGGAAGTCGGCGTGACAATCGGCGCCACGAAGATCGCCGCGCCGGCGGGGTTGGGAGATACTATTTTTGCTCTGCTGTTGTTGTTGATCATCCTCTTCCGTCCGCGTGGCCTCGCCGGCGGTCGCGAGATTGGTTGGCCGCGGCGGCTCCAGAAGGGCAATCGATGAAAATTCGGACGAAGCTACGTGAGAATGAACTCAAATCTTCGGGTGACGAATCATGACCGAATCCTCCGCCGCCTCAACGCCGCCTATTGTTGATCCGAACGCGCTGACCGAAGTCGCCAAGGGCGTCTACGTCATCGGCGATCGTCGAATTCCTCTTGTGCCGAATATTGGCGTCATCCTCGGCGCTGAAGCCGTTCTGGTGGTCGACACAGGAATGGGGCCTGCGAACGGACGGACGGTATTGGACGTCGCACAGCGATTAGCCGCTGGCCGCCGCCTGATCCTTACGCTGACGCATTTCCATCCAGAGCATGGCTTCGGCGCTCAGGCTTTCAAAGGCCATGCGCATATCTTCTATAACGCCGCGCAACGCGATGAACTGGCGGCGAAGGGCGAAGCCTATCTTGGCATGTTCCGCACCTTCGGGCCTGACGTCGCCGCGGCGCTCGAGGGGGTGGAGTTGGTTATGCCCGATGAGGTCTACGATGGGAGCAGCGCCACACTCGATCTCGGCGGTCGCATCGTCGAGTTTTCGACTTTTGGTCTTGCCCATACGCGCGGCGACCAGGCGATCAACGTCCCGGACGTCAAGGCGCTGTTCGTCGGCGACCTTGCCGAAGAGCGAATTTTTCCGATCTTTCCCTGGTTCCCGCCCAACGACGCCGATCTCGACGCCGGCAACTGGGCGCGCACCTTGGCGCGCCTCGAGGCCGGTCGCCCGTCGATCGTCGTCCCCGGACATGGCGCCGTCGGCGGTGTTGAGATTCTTGCCGCGGTCCGAGGGTACATAGAAGATCTCGGTCAGCGAGTGGCGTCTCGACGGAAAGCCGACGCCAATGTCGAGGCAATTCTCGCGACCCTCGGCCCCGAGATTCGCGCGGAACACCCAGATTGGGATGCGCCCGAATGGATCGATTTCGCTATTCGCTACTTTGCCGCGCAGCCCTGATGCGTCCGCTTGCGCTATGACCCGCGCTCTGATCGCATTGCATTTTCAGAATGACATCTGTCACCGCGAGGGAAAGATACCTTTCGCGGTGGACCGCTCGTCAGGCGACGTGACGCTTTTTTTCGACAAGAGCCGTGGCGTGATCGCCAAGGCCAGAGAGGCGGGCTGGGCGATCGTGCATGTCCATATCGCCTTCGCGCCCGATTATTCCGACCTGCAGCGGAATTGTCGGCTATTTCGCGCCGTCGAGGGCCTCGGCGCGATGAAACGCGGCTCGTGGGGCGTGGCGGCTTTTGAAGGCTTTGAACCGGAAGTGGGCGACATCGCGCTTACGCATCGAGGCAATAACGCTTTCCAGGGGACTGGTCTCGAGGCGATCTTGCTTGAAAGAGGCGTGAGGAACGTCGCCGTCATGGGCCTGGCCACCCAATACTCGGTTGAACATACCGTGCGGCACGCCGCCGATCTCGGCCTTAACGTCACGATGATCCGCGACTGTTGCGGCTCCGCGAATGCTCGAGCGGCGGAAGCCTCATTCGCCGCCATGGCTATGCTCGCAGAGGTCAAGGATTCTCCGGATATCGCATTTTAATGTCAGGCCATTCCGGCGCGACGAGTCGTCGCTTGCGGTCCCAGCTTCGCTTAACGCCAGCTTCGTCGAGCCTCTCTTTATCCCAGAGCTGACACGTTACTTGCTTATGCTTCTGATCGAGCGCTTCGCAGTAATTGGTAAACTCGCAGGTGCGAACCTCGGCGCCAGCGCCGGCGGCGATCTTCAACGTCCAATCTGGATCGGCGAGCGACTGACGGGCGGCGCCGACGATGTCGCAAACGCCGTCCCTCAGCCAAGCCTCCGCCATCTCGAACTTATGAATCCCGCCTGTGCAAACGATCGGGGTATTAAGACCAACCTCACGTACGGCGTCCCGGATCGCTTTGGTCGGAGCCGCGTTGCGGCCAAACGGGCCCCGCGCATCTGAGATATATTGCGGCATACATTCATAGCCGCTGGGACCGGTATAGGGGTAGGCGGCGGCGCCGATCGCGGGGCGAGCGGCGTCGTCGAATTTGCCGCCGCGCGAGGTCGAGAGGAAATCCATCCCTGCCTTCGCGAAGGCGACGCCGATCAGCGTTGTATCGTCGAGTGTGTTGCCGTCTTCGATGCATTCCTCGGCAAGGAAGCGACTACCGACGAGGAAATTCTTTCCGACGGAAGAACGTACGGCGTCGAAGACTTCGAGCGGCAACCGCAGACGCCCTTCGAGCGCGCCGCCATAGCCATCGCCGCGCGTATTCGTGCGGGATAAAAATGACGCCATTGTATAAGCATGGGCGTAATGCAACTCGACGCCGGCGAAGCCTGCCGCCTCCGCGCGTTTCGCTGCGTCGGCGAAGAGCGGCGGCAGGGCGCGCGGAAGCTCGCGGATATGCGGCAGATCGACATCCGTCACGCGCTCGCGGTAGCCCTGCCAAAGCGCCTCCCATTCGCGCTCGGTCAGCACCCGTCGCCATTCAGCTTCCCCAAGCGAGAGCAGACGCTCGCGCACTTCCGCTTCGGGCAGGTTCTCGCCGCCGGCAGCGCGTCGATGGGCGCCGGTTACCGCGAGAAAGCGCTCGAAATACTTTTTAGGATCGGGGCGCCGCCGGATCGCAAGAAAATCGATGATTTGAATGAGAAGCTTCGTTCGCCCCTTGCTCGCCTTCTCGACCGCTTCGACCAGCCGTCGCAGGCCCGGTAGAAACCGATCGTGACCGATGCGCAACAGCGGTCCGCTGGGCACGTCGCGAATGCCAGTCGCCTCGACGACGATCGCACCGGGCCGACCGCGGGCGAATCTTTCGTACCAATCGACAACATCGTCCGAGACGAACCCATCATCAGTCGCCCGCCACGGCACCATCGCGGGGACCCAGGTTCGCTGGTCGAGAGCAAGTCGCCCGACCCTGAGCGGAGAGAACAAGAGAGAACGCGCCGCCTCTTCGCGCGACGGCGCGCGACCTGGATCAGCGGCATAGTGGATGCGTTCCGGCGGGCGCCACATAATCTAGTCAGCCGTCACGGCTGTGGCCTGAATCTCGACCTTTGCCCGGTCCTCGATCAAAGCCGATACTTCAACTGCGGTCATCGCGGGATAGTGTTTGCCTATCACGTCTCGGTAGACCTCCCCGATCTCGGACAGTCGTGCGAGATATTCCCGCTTGTCTCGGAAGTACCAGGTCATCGACGTGATGTGTTCAGGTTTCGCGCCGTCGCAATTCAGCACCGCTACGACATTCCTCAACGCCTGGCGGGTCTGATCGACAAGATCGTCGCTGTCGAACTTCGACTCTGGATTCCATCCGATCTGTCCGGCGACGAAAATTGTCCGACCATGCGCCGAGACGCCGTTGGCGTAGCCGGCAGGTTTCGCCCAGCCTTGCGGCTGCAAGATGCGATGCATTATCTGGCTCCAGCCTGCTTCATCATTTCGCGCGCCACGATCAGACGCTGCACTTCTGTCGCGCCTTCATAGATACGCAAAGCGCGGATCTCCCGATAAAGGCTTTCGACGATCTCGCCGCGGCTGACGCCTCGGGCGCCGAACATTTGCACAGCGCGATCGATCACCCGTTGCGCCGTTTCGGTCGCCGTCATCTTCGCCATAGCGGCTTCGCGTGTCGTCGAGAGCTTCTGCACATCGCGTCGCCAGGCGGCGCGATAGGTCAGGAGAGCGGCGGCGTCGATCTCCGTCGCCATGTCCCCGAGCGCGGCCTGCGTCATCTGTAGATCAGCGAGCGTTCCGCCGAATATCTTACGCCGCCGTGTATGATCGAGCGCCTCGTCGAGGGCGCGCCGCGCAAAACCGAGCGCAGCGGCGGCGACCGAAGCGCGGAATATGTCGAGCGTCTGCATCGCCAGCTTGAAGCCGCCCCCGGATGCGCCTAGCAATCGACTGTCCGGAATGCGGCAGCTCTCGAGCCGCAGCGTTGCGAGTGGATGCGGCGCGATCACGTCTATTCGTTCGGCGATCGAGAAGCCCGGATCGTCAGGAAACACGACGAAGGCGCTGACGCCGCGCGCGCCCGGCGCTTCACCGGTACGCGCGAACAGCGTGTAGACGTCGGCGATCCCGCCGTTCGAAATCCAAGTCTTCTCGCCGTCGATGACATAGTGCTCGCCGTCCCGGCGAGCCGCGCAACTCATCGCGGCGACGTCGGAGCCTGCCTCTTTCTCGGAAAGCGCGAAGGCGGCGAGCCATTCGCCGGAGCGTACCCGCGGCAGCACAGCCGCGCG
>JASLHV010000122.1 GCA_030153205.1 Roseiarcus sp.
CTGATCTCGCTTTGTCCCGCGCAGACGGGAATTCCGGTTTGACTCCGTACGGCCGCCATATCGAGACGGTCGTTGGGCCAATGAACGGGCTCCTCAAACCAGCGCACGCCAATATCCGTGACCTCGCGCGAGAAAGCCACCGCCTCACGCAGGCTCCAGCCCTGATTGGCGTCGACCGTCAGAATGAAGTCGTCGCCTGCCGCTTTGCGGGCAACGCGGACGCGCTCGGCATCCTCCTTGGGCGTACGACCGCCGACCTTGAACTTGCACCCACCGTAACCGCCCACGCGAATCTGCTCCATTTCTCGGCCGAAATCCGCCAACGTCTTGTTCTCTTCATAATATCCAGCGATGCAAACAACGGGCAGCCGTTCGGCGTAGCCGCCCCAAAGTTTATAGAGCGGCGTGTTCAACGCCTTTCCCAACGCATCCCATAAAGCGCTGTCCACGCAAGCTTGAGCGCACATCGCAAGCTTTCGGTCGCGCAGGATATTGTTGCTGGGCGCGCGCATCGCCTGCCAGCAACCTTCGATGTTGAATGCGTCTTTGCCGATGATACGCGGCTGGATCTCCTCGAGAATGATTTTGACGACTTCTGCCTGGGTCTCGAACTCGTCGCCGTTGTAAACTTCGCCAACGACGCCCTCCGCTGTGTAGACGCGCGTTATGATCGTACAGCGATGGGTCATGAAATAACTGCTGCCGCGGAACGTGCGCGGCAACGGCATGCAGAGAGGAACGCATTCGATCCGTTGGACTGTCAACCGCCCGGTCGTCATCGGTCACCCGCTTGACATCAGAATAGAAACGTTTCCAACGTAGGCCGTCTGCTGTAAATCGGTCAAGCCGCTTGTTATCCGTTCATCGAAGGTGAATTCTGGCCAAGTTCTGGAGGGGCCTTGCGTGAAATCTCTTGAAGGCAAGACGGCCACGATCCGCGACGTCGCGCGGCTGTCCGGCGTCTCGGTCGGAACGGTTTCGCGGAGTCTTAACGCGCCGGACACGGTGCGACCTGACACGCTCGGGAAGGTGCGCGCCGCGATCAAAACGCTCGATTTCCAGCCAGATGTGCGGGCGCAGACAATGCGTCGGCGAACGACAATGACGGTCGGTTTCGTGATCGACGATATCGCCAATCCATGGCACGCGAGTTGTTTCAAAGCGGTCGACACGGAGATGCGTGCGCATGGCTATTCGCTCTATCTCATGAGCACCAATGGGCGCGCCAGCCAGGAGGCGGCCGCCATCGACATGCTGCAGCATGGCCGCGCCGACGGCGTGATCCTCACGCTCAACAATGAACAAGATTCTCGTACCATTGCGCGCCTGAAAGAGTTGCGCATCCCGTCCGTACTGCTCGATCGAGAACTTCCGTTAGAGATCGACGCGGTCCTAACCGATCACGCGCCGGGTTTGCGCCAGGCGACGAGCTATTTAATCGGTCTTGGACATCGCAGGATCGCGATCATCACGGCGGGGTCCGATATTCGTCCCGGACGCGAGCGCGTGCGCGGCTTCGTCGAAGCCTTTGAGAAGGCCGGGTTGCCTGTACCCAATGATCTCATCCGCTCACAAAGCTTGTCTGTCGATTTCGGGTTCCGAGAGGCGACCGTTCTCCTGCAAATGCGTGAGCGCCCAACGGCGATTATCGCTGCGGGCAATCGGATTCTCGTCGGCGTGCTGCGAGCCATCCAGCAACAGAACGTGTCAATCCCTCGCGACCTTTCATTGATCGCCTGCGATCGGTCCGATATTGCGCTGCTCTACCCGGGTCCAATTACGCTTATCGATCGCCCGGTGGAAGAGATTGGACGGACGGCCGCCCAACTCCTGCTTGAGCGGTTAACAGGACAAGGCAACCGACCCGCGCAGCGGATCGCCTTCCCAACTCAGCTCATCCTCGGCGGATCGTGTCTTCCAGCGCCATGAGACGCGCCTCGAACGAAAGCGCTGATTAAAGTCGCAAGCGAGCTCATCGCTAACGTAGCGATTGACAAAAAACCCCCGCGTATACTTTTGTGTAACGATGGATATCGGTCGACCGTCGCCTCTGGGGCTCATAATACTCGGCATGCTGATCGAGGAGCCGATGCACGCCTATCGGATGCAAAAGCTCATCCGGGACCGAGGCAAGGATACGGTTGTCAACGTCCGGCAACGAACAAGCGTACACCAGACGTTGGATCGGCTGCTGCGCCTCGGCTTGATCAGCATCCAGGAGACGGTCCGGTCTGACAGCCGCCCTGACCGAACGATTTACAAGATCACAGCGCAGGGTCGCCGCGCCGCGAAGGAATGGCTGTCCAAAATCCTAACGAGCGTCGGCGCGGAGTTCCCGGAATTTCCAGCCGGCGTGTCGGTGATCACCCTGCTGACGCCGTCCCAAGCCCGGGAGCAACTCGAGAATCGCGCGAAGAACGTTCGTGTCGAATTGTCGGAATTGGAGGCGGCGAGGTTGGCGGCGGGCAGCCTCCCGCGCGTCTTCCTGCTCGAAGACGAATACCGAAGCAACGTACTTTCGGCAGAGCTCAACTGGCTGGAAAGCGTCATCGCCGACCTCGGCGACGGCGCGCTCACTTGGGACGCATCATGGCTAAAGAAGATCGCCGCGGAATTTGCGTCGCCTGACGCCGAAGAGGC
>JASLHV010000130.1 GCA_030153205.1 Roseiarcus sp.
TTAGTCGCTCGCATTCTGAACGGCACGGGCCGCATCAATGTCGGCCAGGGCGCTGTCATGACCGTTCAGGGTCTCGGCGCGTCGCTCAGTCCCGCGATCGGCGGTTGGATTGCTGAGGGCATCGGCTACAGCGCCACCTTCACGATCCTCGGCGCTTTCGCGCTCGGCTCGATTGCTCTCTGGGTCGTCTTCGGCGCGACCCTGAAGCCCGCCTGCAGCGAAGGCTCCCAGCGGGCGCTCGATATGTCCGCGCGCGGAGCCACGGCCTGAACCCGTACGAAACACGCCTTAATCCAACGATCAGACTGATTAGCGGCAATTTACCTGTTTTAACGCGATCGCGCGCGGGGCCAGGGCTGTAAATATGTTCGCGAGACCCGAAATGAGCCGCGAATAAGAGCCTCTGCTTGCGACGCCGCAGAAGCCCCCCGAACGCCCCGGTCCGCTATTGACCAAACATGGCATAGGAGGACGGTCTGCGCCCGCGCCGCGCGTCCGCGCGTTTGCGACCTTATACTCGCTCTGTTGAAGCCGACCGTGGCGCACGTCGTGAAGCGTATCGAAGAAGTTACTCGGCAGGCGCTCGGCTTATTCCGGGGGCTGGCCGACGCGGCACGATCCCAATGGGAGTGAAAGTATATACCGCCTCGCCGCGTTGCGTGAAGGCTGTCCATTTTACGCGCACGACACCTTGAGGTTTGGTCCGCGAAGGCGTCAGACCAACGACCTCTCCCTCAATGTGCAGTACGTCGCCAGGCCGGACCGGGGCCAACCAACGCAGATCGTCGACGCCAAGGCCGACAAGCGGATGAGGGCCGAATGGCCGTACGTCGACGGCGAGACGCATCGCGATAGCAGCAGTGTGCCAACCCGACGCCGCGAGCCCTTTGAATATGGAATGCTCCGCGGCGGCTTCATCCAAATGGAACGGTTGAGGATCGAACTCCGTCGCAAAACGCTTTATGTCGTCCCTTGTGATTTGCACTTCCTTGCTTTTGAAGCGCATTCCCAAATTAAAGTCGTCAAACCACTCGATCATCTCGGCCTCCCTCTCTGCCCGGCGCGTTCAACGAGCAACGGACATATAGTTTCAACAGAGCGCGCAGTGCGCGGCCGGGAGCCACGAAGAAGTCGAGGTCCGTCATGCGATCAGGTTTGTGCCCTGCCACCGTTGATACCTGTGGAATTATCGGAGGCAAGTATAACGGGCCCTGGCAATCTCCTCGGGAGAGCCCACGCACTCCCATCGGGATAGTGAATACAATCCTAAAGATGGCTTCGGGAGGCTCGCCTAGATAACAGTCGATGTCCGATATGCACCAATAGGCCCGGTCAGGACCGACGGCATTGAGATTTGCAACTCCATGAAAGCCCGGACCGGAAGGGCCGGCGCTCGCCGGCTACGATGGATGGCGATCTTCACGCAACTCTCCTATTTTTCTCCTTTGCGAAGGGACTAAGCCCGAGCCATTGCTGCATGGATCGCGAAATCGTTTGGTCGCCGGTCAGCGTCAGGCGTCCCGCGGCAAGCTCTTTGCTCACAGTCGTAAGCCCCATCCATATTGCAGTCATCCTCTGCAGCGGCGTCTCCACATGCAAATCGAGATCGTAACCTGGATCGATCCAACAAAGATCGACCGCGCGCTTCTCGACGACAAGCCACCAGTCGCGTTGCGCTGGCGGCAGTTCCGGATAGTGGAACTGGATCGTGCAGCGGCGCGGCGGAATCGGCGTCGGGTCGAGATGCCGGCGCATATCCCACATCAAGAGAGACGGATCGAGGTTCTTTAGAGATTGCTTAGCTTCAACCCACCGCTGCCCCCAGAACCCGAGGGTCATGACAAGATCGCGCATGTCCTCGCCGGCCGCGGTCAAGGCGTATTCAGAAGCGCCGCTTGCGCCGTGGCGGCTGCTGATCAGGCCGGCCTGCTCAAGCTCCTTCAAGCGCTTCGATAGCAACGTTTGAGACATTTTAGGGACGCCACGCCGGATGTCGTTAAACCGCCGGCTGCCGCATAGAAGTTCGCGCATGACGAGAGCCGTCCAGCGCGTGCAGAAAACCTCGGCGGCCATCGCCACCGGGCAGAATTGACTATAGCTGGCGGTCATCCCCCAACTCCCCCCGCCGAAGAACGTTAAGAAACATAGGACAAGGCGGTTCGAGTGGCGAGTGCAGAATCTGGAGTTTCTGAATCGCCGCCCGCGCGTGATTCAAGCGGCGCCGCAGGCCGCAGTCCACTTCCTGCACTGGACGAGACCAATTCCTTTTGGCGAAAATCTCGCATGCCTGGACTGGCGCTTGGAGGAGGGACTCATGGACGCTGCGGAAGCCTCAGTTGAGACGTCGACCATAGATCCATTGGCCATCGCCCGCCGCCTCGGGCCGGTCTTCGCCGAACGCGCCGCAGATACGGGCGATTCGGATGAATTTGTCGCCACCAACTTCAAGGACATCAAGGATTCTGGTCTTGTCGAAGCGGGCGTTCCTGCCGACCTTGGCGGCGCCGGTGCGAACGTCGCTGATTTGTGCGCGATGCTCCGCGAGTTCGGACGCCATTGCGGGTCCACGGCGCTCGCCTTCTCCATGCATACCCACCAAGTGGCGATACCCGCTTGGCGCTGGACGCATCAGAAGGCTGCGCCGGTCGCGCCGCTGCTCAAGCGCGTTGCCGCCGAGCGGATCATCCTGCTTTCGAGCGGCGGTTCGGATTGGATCGCTGGCTCCGGCAACGCGGAGCGCGTCGAAGGCGGCTACCGCATTACTGCTCGCAAGATATTCTCGTCGGCCTCGCCGGTCGGCGACATATTAATGACCGGAGCCGTCCTGGAAGGCGAGCCCGAGGGACCGATGGTCCTCCATTTTGGTGTGCCGATGCGCTCGCCGGCGGTCAAAGTGCTCGACAACTGGAAAACTATGGGCATGCGCGGCACGGCGTCCAATGACGTGCTGATCGACGGCTATGTCGCGCCAGAGGGCTCTATCGGCGCCAAGCGAAAGCAGGGCCAATGGCACCCGCTGTTCGAAATCATCGCCATGATAGCCTTCCCGCTCATCTATGCAGCCTACCTCGGCGTCGCCGAAGGCGCGAGAGACATCGCCGTCGCCGCGGCGAAGAAGCGGCGCGGAAGTCATCACGTCATCGAGCTAGTCGGCCGCATGGACACAGAGCTTCGCGCCGCGCAATACGCGCACCAAGCGATGCTAGCGACTGTCGCGCGCGGCGAACCTGGAGCGGCGACGACGAACGAGATCATGATTGGACGCTCGCTCGTTGCGCGGCACGCCCTGGCGACGGCAGATCTTGCAATGGAGGCGGCTGGCGGCGCCGCTTTCTATCGGGAGACCGGACTCGAGCGACGGTTCCGCGACATTCAGGGCGCAAGGTACCATCCGATGCAACCTGGACCGCAGTCTGAATTCGCCGGAAAGATGGCGCTGGGGCTCGATGTCAGCACAACTTTTTGAGATTAGATAGAAACCGAGCTCGATTGCCGGGCTGGCCCGTGGGATATCGAGGAGGCATTACATGGCGTCTGGTTTGAGACCCCATTAAGCGTGTCCGTTTCGCAGGCCTTTATCTAGGTCGGTTCCCATTCGGTCTCAATTAGTCGAGGCAAAAGACGCATCTAAGGCTCCAAAATCGTTGAGGGCGGGTTTTCCAACCCGCCCTTGTCTTCTCGGCTTTCGGAGCAGACATTAGCTAATGCGCGGGCTGGATTGTTGCTCCTTAATTCGCGCAAACAGGCCACCAATGCCCTGCTCGCGGCCGTTCGAAAAGATTAGCGCTTGACGGATGCTATTTCGATTTATCGACCGCCTGCAGACGAGC
>JASLHV010000200.1 GCA_030153205.1 Roseiarcus sp.
GTAGTTCTCAATCCGAGACGATGTTCCCGCCTGCCCGCCCGGCGCTTCACGTTCAATGACGATGGTTCGCAACCCTTCTGAGGCGCCGTAAACAGCCGCAGCAAGGCCGGCGGGGCCCCCGCCGACTATCGCGACATCGTATTCGGTTGACCGCGCAGCAGTTTGAAGGCCGAGACGATTTGCCAGGTCGCGAGCGTCTGGCGAAACCAGTATCTTTCCATCCGCCAAACGTACCACCGGACCCCTGTCGTCCGGCACGGGCGTTCCCGGAAAGTAGGTCGACAATTCGGGCGCATCGGGCGTCAACCAGTGGAAAGATATCTGATTGCGAGCTAGAAACCGGCGCAAGGCGCCGGTCGCAGTGTCCCAGCGGTGGCCAACTAGTGTCACGCGTGGTAGATGTGGCTCAGCCGCAATACTTTGAAGCCCCCCTATTCGCTCGCGCGCTAGTGCGCCAACCCGCATTGAGACTTCCCTGGAGGCCGCTGCAATTGTATAATACTCCTGAAGATCGACGCGCATGACCCGCGACGGCTCAGCAGCGCGATATCCGCCAGGAAAAGGAGCGCCAAGCGCAATAGGCACTTCGCCGAAGATTGCACCGGGAACGCGCCATCCAAGGGTACGCTGAATGCCGTCGATTGTCTTTATCACCTCGATCTTGCCGGAGACAACAGCGAAGAGCGCGGGCTCCCCACCCTCATGTACTGCAAACTCACCGGAATTGAGGTGGATGTCGGCCGAAGTCCTAGCCAGCCTCTCTAAATTCGCGGCCGGTAGTGCTGAAAACAGGGGGACCGCCGACACTTCATCAATCGTCAACATGATTTCTCTCTGCAGTAGACCTTTCGAGCAGATTACTGCCCTCCCCTAGATCCCGAGGAAACTAAGGGGCGTCCCTATCGGTGGCAAGCAGCGGCCGCGGTCGGTCGTCCGTCTGGGCCGCGAAGCAGCTAAGGCCTCGATATCACAAGACAATCCCTTCTCTGTGATGGAGAATATTGGGCGTAGGCTCGTCTAACGAAGGCAGCTTCTGATTTTCGCCTGAGCCACGAGGCCGCTCATGCGTGAGATGGAATGTGTCACTAGATTCAACCTTGCCCAAGCATGAAAAAGGAGCAACGATGAAACGCTTGCCTGATATCGGGGGGATGTCACGACGCTTGCAATCAATGTCCTTCGCCGATGTCTGAAGCTTTCCTGAGAGGGAGTTCTCTCCTTGGAGGTTTCCCGTGATCTTCCGCCAGCTTTTTGACAGCAATTCCGGTACCTATACTTATCTTCTTGCGAGCCGGCCCGGAGGCGAAGCGCTGATCATCGATCCGGTGTTGGAAAAGGTCGACCGATATCTACAACTCGTCCGCGAACTTGATCTGAAGCTGGTCAAGGCCGTGGATACGCATCTACACGCCGACCATATCACCGGACTGGGCGCCCTCCGCGATCGGACCCACTGCATCACGGTGATGGGCGAGCAAACAAAAGCGGACGTCGTCTCCATGCGTGTCGCGGAAGGAGACCGCGTCGCGATCGAAGGGTTGCACCTCGATGTACTTTATACCCCTGGCCATACTGATGATTCGTATTCTTATCTCATAAAGGGACGTGTGTTCACCGGCGACACGTTGCTTATTCGGGGAACTGGTCGCACCGACTTCCAGAACGGCAGCGCGCGGGCGCAATACGATTCCATTTTTAACAAGTTGCTTAAACTACCAAACGAGACGTTGGTCTATCCCGCGCATGATTATAAGGGCGATACCGTTTCGACGATTGGCGAGGAGAGGCTGTTCAACCCACGCCTCCAACTCAAATCGGTCGACGAGTACGTCGATCTCATGAATAATCTGAAGCTGCCAAATCCGAAGATGATGGATGTGGCAGTCCCGGCGAATATGCATGTCGGCCTTCACCAGGACGAAATCGCGCGCAAAGGCTGGGCGGTCTCGGCGATCGAGGCGCTGGCGTTGTGCGGCAAAGCCGACGTCGCGATCGTTGATCTTCGTGAGACCGGTGAGCGCGACAGGCACGGAATGATCCCCGGCTCTTTGCACGCACCCTATCCAAGCCTGCAGGACCAGATCCGTCCCGGCGGCATGCTGCACGTATTGGCCACCAAAACCGGCAATCGCATTTTGTTCTATTGCGCTTTCGGCGAACGCTCCGCGATGGCTGTGCAGGCTGCGCAAGATGCCGGACTGACGACCGCGTGTCATATCGCGGGCGGCATCGACGCGTGGAAAAAGGCAAGCGGTTCGCTGACCGGCAAGTCATAGATCGAAGCTTGCATCAACGCAGGTCAGCGCGAAGATCGCGAACTCCCTGGGAAGCGTATTAAGGTAGTGGCCCCGTCGGCTGCTCTTAAGAACCCTTTCGCACCGGCTTACGAGATCGACGATTAGCTCGGGTGCTTCGGGTTCTCGGCCGATCCGCATCGCCGGATGCCACGGCGCGCCCCTTAAGTATTGATAAATCGGGCAAAAACCGACCAGATTCGTTGGACAGAAATTTAGCCAGCGCCAATGCTGGCGGCAGCAACGCTCGGTCGCGGCGGTTGACGACGTACCAATTGCGGACGATCGGCATCCCGACGATATCGAGCGCGATAAGGCGATGATCGGCTAGCTCCGTCGCAACGGTGTGACCGGAGATGAAGGCTATGCCGAGCCCAGCCATCAC
>JASLHV010000218.1 GCA_030153205.1 Roseiarcus sp.
GGCCTGCGTCCGAAATCCTTGTAAAATCCTTGGTCCGCACAAATCCGCGCAAACGCGCTCCGAAAAACTCAATTCTTTCAATGCGCGTTTCCACCTTCACCAAGCTTTTTCCAAAACTTTTCTTGGCCGAATCGGGCAATATCAATGACTTAGCGTCGAAAAAAATTGGCGTCGTCGCCTCTCTTTATTTCTCGCGATCAAGCCCAAACCGAGAGGAGAACCATAGCACATGTTTCCGATTTTCAGAACACAAAAGACCGAAGAAGCGCCCCATAAACAGCCGTCACCCCCGCGACCCGAAAATCGCGCTTCCCACCCGCACGTATGTCGCGCCCATCTGAATCGCCAATTCGAAATCCGCGCTCATCCCCATCGAAAGCTGTTTGATCCCGTTGCGCCGCGCGATTGCCCCGAGCAGCGCGAAATGCGGCGAGGCCTGTTCGTCAAGCGGCGGAATGCACATCAACCCGTCGATCGCGAGACCATATTTCTCACGGACGAGCGCGATGAAAGCATCGGCGGCTTCGGGTTCGACGCCCGCTTTCTGCGCCTCCGAACCCGTATTGACCTGAACGAACAATCTTGGCCTGCGGCCCGTCTTGGCCATGGCGTCGGCAAGCGCTGCGGCGAGCTTTTCGCGATCGAGCGTTTCGATCGCGTCGAATGTCTCGACCGCCTCGCGCGCCTTGTTGCTTTGCAGCGGCCCAATCAAATGCAATTCGATCGTCTTGCCGAGCGCGGCGGCGCGCTCGCGGAGATCGCGCCATTTCGGCTTTGCCTCCTGGACGCGATTTTCACCAAAAAGAACCTGTCCGCCCTCGGCGATCGTCGGCCAGACCTCGTCGGCCGAAAATGTCTTTGAGACGGCCACGAGCCGCACCGAGGAAGGATCGCGGCCGCAATCGCGCGCGCGCCGCTCGATCCGCGCCCGCAGCGCCGAGAGCCGCTCGTTGACGCCGGCCATCGCTTGCTCACTCACAATTTTATGCTCCGATGCCCGCCGCCTTCGCGCTGCGGCGCCAGAAGCGCGAAAGCTTGCGCCAAGTCTTTCGACAATGGAATGATCATCGCAAATCGACCGGGAGAAACGCGCGCATGTCCAGGCCCGAACCATTCGTCAAGCGTATCGAAGACGTCAAGCCCGAGTCCTGGAGCGACGCGCGCGGCCGGCTCTCCTTTCATACTCTGGTGAGCGGCGACGTCACACCGAGCAATGGCTTGACCGCTGGCGTCACGATCGTGCCGCCGGGCGGCGCCTTGGCCATGCATTCGCATAGGCCGCCCGAAATTTATTTCGCCGTGGAAGGCGCCGCGATTGTGACGGTTGAAGGCGTCGAACGCACGGTCTCGGCCGGCGCGACACTCTACATTCCAGGCGACGCGCTTCACGCGATTCGCAATCCTTTCGAGGCGGATTTCAAGATGTTCTACGTATTTCCCGCGGATCGCTTTGATGAGATAGAGTACAAATTTGTGTAACCCATCTCCCTCCGGGAGGGCGTAGATCAAGGCGCCGCGAGCAAAACAGCCGCGACGCGCCGGTTCTCCGAGAGCATCACATTGTACATCCGCGCCGCCGCGCCCGTCGCCATGCTCTCGGCGCGTAGGCCCGCCTTCTTCAATATCTCGCGCAAGCCTGCGCCGATCGGCTGAAACTTCTCACCCGTCCCGATGATCAAAACTTCGATCGATCGCGGATTAGCCTTCATTTCTTCAAAGAGAGGCGCGAGCGCCGCCGCGTCGACCTCGACAAGGCTCACCGGCGCAATGGCGCGCACGCCCTTTGGCGTCGCCAGGATCGAGCCCCGGTGCGACATGCCGGCGAAACGAAAGCCGCCGGCGCCATAGGCGTCGATCGGGTGGCGGCCCGGTACATAGCCGCCGCCGGGCGTGTCCACTTAAACCTTCGCGCCGGCCGCGCCGCTTCCTTCAGAAGCGTCCGCCTTGTCGAAGACATCGTGCCTGACGCCGAGATAGATCAGCATCGGCGAGCAGATGAAGATCGACGAATAGGTCGCGACGAAAATGCCCCAGATCATCGCCGCCGAGAAGGAGCGGATGACTTCGCCGCCAAGGAAGAACAGCGCGAGCAAGGCGAGGAACACGGTCGTCGCCGTCATGATCGTGCGCGGCAGCACCGCATTGACCGACAGATCGACGATTTCAGCCGTCGAGAGCCGTTTGTATTTGCGCATCACTTCGCGAATACGGTCGAGAACCACGACGGTCTCGTTGAGCGAATAACCGACGATGGTCAAAATCGCGGCGATCGAAGCCGAATTGAATTCGAGCTGCGTCACGCAGAAAAAACCGACGGTCAGCAGCAGATCATGCATCGTGCCGATGATCGCGCCGACGGCGAACTGCCACTCGAAACGGAACCAAAGATAGGTGAGCACGGCGATGATCGAGACAACGATGCCGAGCGTGCCCTTCTGCACCAATTCGCCGGAGACGCGCGGCCCCACCTCGTCGACGCTGCGGAATTCATAGTCGTTGCCGAAGGCGCGCCGCATCAGGCCCACGGCATTCTGTTGGCCCGCTTCGCCGCCGGGCTGCACGCCGACTCTCACGACGGCGTCGGTATCGGCGCCGATCCGCTGCACTTCGACCTGGCCGAGACCCAGCGAATCGCCCGTCTTGCGCAATTGCGCGATATCTGCGACGCCCGTCTTCGCGCGCAGCAAGACTTGCGTGCCGCCGGAAAAGTCGATGCCGAAATTCATGCCGACGAAAAAGAAGACGAGCACCGAGATGATCGACAGCATCGCCGACAAGGGATAGCTCACGCGCCGGAAGCGCATGAAGCCGAATTTGGTGTTTTCCGGGGCGAGGCGAAGGAGCTTCATGATGCTAATCCTCTGGCGTCGGCCCCCTCCCTCCCCCGCTGGGCGGGAGAGCGGCGCCTCGACGCCGTGGATAACGAGTCCACGTCGCAAGGCGTGAAAGATACAGGCGCAGCGCTTGGGGCCCCCTTTCCCGCGCGGCGGGGGAAGGTACGGGACGGGGCCTGCGGCGCTTGCAGGAGAAACGCCGGCTCACTCATATCGGCAGCTTCGTCGGACGGCGCGAACGGTACCAGAGCGCGATCATCATGCGGGTCATGGTCACGGCGGTGACGACCGAGGTCAGAATGCCGAGCCCGAGCGAGACGGCGAAGCCGCGTACCGGGCCCGAGCCGAAGAGATAGAGAATGACCGCGGCGACGAACATGGTGACGTTCGAGTCGATGATGGTCGCAAAGGCGCGCTTAAAGCCGGCGTCGAGAGCCGAGATCACCGAACGGCCGAGATGCGATTCTTCCCTGATGCGTTCGTAGATCAGAACGTTCGAGTCGACCGCCATGCCGATGGTGAAGACCACGCCGGCGATGCCGGGCAACGTCAATGTCGCGCCGAGCAGCGCCATCGAGGCGAAGATGAAGAGAATATGCACCGCGAGCGCGAGATCGGCGAAGACGCCGAATATGCCGTAAGTCGTCAGCATATAGACCACGACGAGTACGCCGCCGACGAACGCGGCGCGTTTTCCAGCATCGATCGAATCCTGGCCGAGACCGGGACCAACCGTACGCTCCTCGACCACCGTGAGCTTGGCGGGCAAAGCGCCGGCGCGCAGCAGCACGGCGAGATTGTCGGCCTCCTCGACCGAGAAACTGCCCGTGATCACGCCCGAGCCGCCAGTGATCGGGCCCAGAATGCGCGGCGCGGAAATCACTTTGCCGTCGAGAACGATGGCGAAAGGACGTCCGACATTTTCGCTGGTCACTTGGCCGAAACGCTGGCCGCCGTGGAGATTGAAGCGGAAATTGACGTCGGGCGCGCCGTTTTGGTCAAAAGCCGCCTGGGCGTCGACGAGATCTTCGCCTTGGACCATGACGCGCTTCTGCACCGGAATTGTGCCGGGCGAGCTTTGCTGCGGCAGGTTCTCGACTTCGTTCGGCGGATCGCCGGGATCGGCGACGAGGCGGAATTCGAGCTTGGCGGTCGTGCCGAGGATTTCCTTCAGCCGCGTCGTGTCCTGTAGACCCGGCACTTCGACGAGGACGCGGTCGGCGCCTTGCTGTTGGATATTCGGCTCCGTCGTGCCGAGCGCATCGACGCGGCGGCGCAACACTTCGATCGATTGCGCGACGGCGCGGCGCACCTTGTCGTTGATCGCCGCATCCGTCAGCGTCACCTGGATCGCGCCGTCGCTCGTCACATTGTAATCGAGCGTATGGCCGGAGGCGCCGATGATGGCGTTGCCGATCGGCTGGTTCAATTGTTCGAGAAGCGGCAGCGCCTTCTCGCGGCCGGCATCGTCAGTGATTCTCACCTGAACGCCGCGTGGCTGCATGGCGATGCCGCCGGCGATGGAAATGCGCGCCTCCCGCAGCTTGCCGCGGACGTCGTCGCGCAAAGCCTCGACCTGGGCGCGGGTGACGGAAGGACTGTCGACCTCCAGCAAGACATGCGCGCCGCCCTGCAAATCAAGGCCGAGAACGATTGCGCGCATTGGTAGGAAAGACGGCAGGCTCTTTTGAAGGCCGGTCAGGGATGCCGGCGACAGAAAGCTCGGCACGATCAATAAGATCGCGGCCAAGACAAGCGCGATGATCGAGGCGACCCGCCATGGGGCGAAGCGAAGCATTGGACTAGTGGGTCTCCACGCGCATTCTCATTTCGACAAACGAAGCCCGAAAGGTCACGCCGGCTTGCTGGGGGCGTCTTTGACGGGTTCGCCCTTGGCGCGCACGTCGCTGATGCCGGATCGGACGATGCGCACGCGCACATTCGGCGCGACTTCGACTTCGACCTCGTTGTCGTCGATCGCCTTGGTGATCTTGCCGATGAGGCCGCCGTTGGTGACGATCGTGTCACCCCGGCGCGCCGCCATGATGGTCGCCCGCTGCTCCTTGGCCCGCCGTTGTTGCGGCCTCAGCAGGAGGAAATAAAAAATGCCGATCATCACAACGATGGGCGCGAACTGAATAAGCATATCCTGCGGCCCGGCTGCGGCGCCCGCGGCCTGGGCGAATGCTGGCGTAATGAACAAGGAACGGAACTCCGAAAACGCGACGAAGCGCGCTTAGACTGGCTTTTGGCGGGCGGAATATAGCGACGGTCGCCGTGAAAGCAATGCGGCGTAGCCGCTTTCGCGCCGCCATCGCCCCTTCCCTGTCGAAAAGGCGATCCGTCGGCGCTCGCGCGCTCTTCGGCGCCCACCCATGCGCGGAGAAGAAATCAATCGTTTTTAATCGCCAATCACCCGTCAGCCGAGTAATAAGGCGCATAAAAACAATATTCGACGAGGGGGCCACACATGCAAAAGTCAATCGCTGAATTCATCGGCACGTTTACACTTGTCTTTTTCGGTTGCGGCGCGGCCGTGATCGGCGGCATGGGCACGGGCGCTACGGCGATCAACGTGCTCGGCATCGCTTTCGCCTTCGGCCTGGCGATCGTCGCCATGGCCTATGGGATCGGTCCGATTTCCGGCTGCCACGTCAATCCGGCCGTCAGCCTCGGCGTTTTCACCGCCGGCCGGATGAGCTTCAGCGACCTTATTTCTTATGTGGTCGCCCAGGTCGCCGGCGCCATCGTCGGCGCGCTCGTCCTTTATCTCATCCTCTCGGGCAAGGCGTCAGGCTGGAACGGCGGGCTCGGCCAGGACGGGTGGGGCGCCGGCTATCTCGGCGAATACAATGCCCTCTCGGCCTTCATCTTCGAGGTGGTCGCGACATTCCTCTTCCTGGTCTGCATCCTCGGCGTCACGCAGGAAGGCGCGCCGTCCCATCTCGCCGGCCTCGCCATCGGCATGACCCTGGTCGCCATCCATATCGTCGGCATCAATGTCGACGGCGTCTCGGTCAATCCGGCGCGCTCGATCGGCCCTGCGCTCGTCGGCGTCGGGACCAATCCGCACGCCGTCGCGCAGCTCTGGCTCTTCATTATCGCCCCGCTGATCGGCGGCGCCTTAGCGGGCCTGCTCTTCGCCAACGGTACGTTGACAGCGAAGAAATAGAAGGGACTGGAGAGGGGAGCTCACGCCTTCTCCACCCGCAGCAAGCTCCCGTCCTCCACAGCGACGACTCGCACCTTTGCGCCGGCGGCCATTTCCGTGCCGGCGACGCGCCAGATGCTGTCGTCGACTCGGATCGCGCCGAAACCGCGTTCGATCGCGCGATCGAGGAAGAATTCCTTGCCGATCAGGGCATGGGCGCGGCTGAGGGACGGCGCCGGGGCGGAACGCTCGAGGGAGCCGTAAACGCGGCGGCCGACGAAAACCAGCGCGACCGCCGCGACAGCGAAGACGAGGAGCTGAAGCGTCAGCTCCATCGGCCAGACGAAATCCACGGCGCCGACCAGAAGCGCGGCGGCGCCGATCCAGATGAGAAAGGCGCCCGGCGCGACGGTCTCGGCGACGCAGAGTACGAAGCCGGCGATCAGCCAGACGAAATATTCGACATGAGCCAGCGCGCTGAACTCCGCCATCGGCGCGCCTTTCTCAAGCGGTTGGAGGAACGATCGGCGGCGGGGCGGGCCGCGTTGGCGGTACGGGAGGTCGCGAATGGCGGACGGCGTCGCTCGCTCTGCCTTCGCCGAGCGCGCTCGAGGCAATCTCCGCAATGCCGCCGAGCGTGCCGGCGAGCGAAGCAAGGTCGAGCGGCATGATGAATGTTTTTTGGTTCGGCGCCGTCGCCAAAGCCTGTATGGCCCGCACGTATTTTTCGGCGACGAAATAGTTCAGCGCCGCCAGATCGCCATTGGCGATCGCCTCGCTCACCGCCATGGTCGCGGTCGCTTCGGCTTGGGCCTGACGCTCGCGCGCCTCGGCGTCGCGGAAGGCGGCCTCCTTGCGGCCTTCCGCTTCGAGCACCACCGCCTGCTTGGCGCCTTCGGCGCGCAGCACCGCCGCCTGGCGCAGGCCTTCGGCCTCGAGGATGACGGCGCGCTTCTCGCGTTCGGCCTTCATCTGCCGGGCCATGGAATCGATGAGATCCTTCGGCGGCTCGATATCCTTGATCTCGATGCGCGTCACTTTGACGCCCCAGGGAAGCGCCGCGGCGTCGATTACCGTCAGCAGCCTTGTGTTGATCTCGTCGCGATGAGACAGCAGTTGATCGAGATCCATCGAGCCCATGACGGTGCGGATATTGGTCATGACCAGGTTCAGCAGCGCTTGCTCCAGATTGGAGACTTCGTAAGAAGCGCGCCTTGCGTCGAGCACCTGGAAGAAGGCGACGCCGTCGACCTTCACCGATGCATTGTCCTTGGTGATGATCTCCTGGCTCGGCACATCGATCACCTGCTCCATCACATTCAATTTACGCCCGATGCGATCGAAATAGGGGATGATGACGGCGAGGCCTGGGGTCAGCGTCTTGTTGTAGCGGCCGAAACGCTCGACCGTATAATTATATCCCTGCGGCACCTGCCGAATGCCCATCATGATCGTGATGATGACGAACAAAGCGATAAGGATCGCAAAGACGCTGAATCCTGCGAGCATCGGCATTAAAGCCTCCCAGCCGAAAAGCCCGCGGCCAACGGGCGAGCCCGATTTACGGGATGTTCCTGATTTACCGCCCGGCCTTGCGAAAAGCCATCGAGCGGGATCGGTCATCCCCCGATTCTAACGGCCGCCCAACGGCTCGAAAATCTGCCGCCTCGTTTCCCTTAATCTTCGTGAAAGGACAAAGACATGGAATATCGACGTTTGGGTTCGTCTGGCCTCAAGGTTCCGGCGCTGACCTTCGGCGCCGGCACGTTCGGCGGCAAAGGCGAATTCTTCCAGGCCTGGGGCGACACAGACGCCGCCGGCGCGCGACGAATCGTCGATATTTGCCTCGACGCCGGCGTGACGATGTTCGACAGCGCCGACGTCTATTCCAGCGGCGAATCCGAGCGGGTGCTCGGCGAGGGGGTTAAAGGCCGGCGCGACAAAGTTCTGATTTCGACCAAGGCGACTTTCCGCGCCGGCGAGGGGCCGAACGATGTCGGCTCCTCCCGCTTCCACCTGATCAACGCCTGCGAAGGTTCGTTGAAGCGGCTCGGTACGGATTATATCGATCTCTTCCAGTTGCACGGTTTCGACGCCCTGACGCCGGTCGAGGAAGTCCTCAGCACGCTCGATGATCTCGTACGCGCCGGCAAGATTCGTTATATCGGCGTCTCGAATTTCTCCGGCTGGCATTTGATGAAGTCGCTCGCCGTATCCGATCGCTACGGCTATGCGCGCTATGTCGCCAACCAGACTTATTATTCGCTGGTCGGGCGGCAGTACGAATGGGAGCTGATGCCGCTCGGTCTCGATCAAGGCGTCGGCGCGGTCGTATGGAGCCCGCTCGGCTGGGGACGTCTCACCGGCAAGATCCGGCGCGGCGCGAAGCTTCCCGAGGTGAGCCGGCTGCATAAGACAGCGGCGAACGGACCGCAGATGACGGATGAATATCTCTACAAGGTCGTCGACGCCCTCGACGCCGTCGCGGCCGAGACCGGCAAATCCGTGCCGCAGATCGCGCTCAACTGGCTGCTGCAGCGCCCGACTGTTTCGACGGTCATTGTCGGCGCGCGGGACGAGGCGCAGCTCAAGGAAAATCTCGGCGCGATCGGCTGGTCCCTGTCGCCGGAGCAGATCGCCAAGCTCGACAAGGCGAGCGAGGAGCCCCTCGCCTATCCTTACTGGCACCAGCGGGGCTTTACGGAGCGCAACCCGGCGCCGGTGTGAGGCGGCCGCGCCCGACCTTGCGCGCCGCCTCCGCCTTGAGCGGGGCGGCGCTGACGCCTATGGTGCCGGCCCTTTCCGCTGTCGAATCGTCCAGAGCCGATGCGCCTTTCCAGTATGACGGGCTTCGCCCGAGCGTCCGGCGCTCATGGCGCTTTCCATTGGGTCTTCGAGATCAAGACGGTCAACGCCAAGGGCCTCGACCTGCGGCTGCGCACGCCCCCTGGCTTCGATCGGATCGAGAGCGAAGCCAGGGGGCGTGCGCAACCGCAGGTCGAGGCCCTTGGCGTTGACCGTCTCGATCTCGAAGACCCAATGGAAAGCGCCATGAGCGCCGGACGCTCGGGCGAAGCCCGTCATACTGGAATGGC
>JASLHV010000275.1 GCA_030153205.1 Roseiarcus sp.
CGCCCTCGACGGACTGAAAACCAGTCCGGCCGATCTCGCGATCTTCGACATCAAGATGCCGCGGATGGATGGGATGGAGCTCTTGCGCCGCCTTCGGCAGAAGTCCGATCTGCCGGTGATCTTCCTCACCTCGAAGGATGACGAGATCGACGAATTGTTCGGCCTGAAAATGGGCGCGGACGATTTCATCCGTAAGCCTTTCTCGCAGCGGCTTTTGGTCGAGCGCGTTAAGGCGATTCTCCGCCGCGCCAATCCGAAAGAGGCGGCGGCGCAGAAGGAGAGCGAGGCCAAAATCCTCGAGCGCGGCCTCCTTAAAATGGATCCCGAACGGCATACCTGCACTTGGAATAACGAGCCGGTGACGCTCACCGTCACCGAGTTTCTCATCCTGCAGGCGCTGGCGACCCGGCCTGGCGTCGTCAAGAGCCGCAACGCTTTGATGGATGCGGCCTATGACGATCAGGTATATGTCGATGACCGGACGATCGACAGTCACATCAAGCGGCTTCGCAAGAAGTTCAAGGCTGTGGAAAGCGAGTTCGAGATGATCGAGACGCTCTATGGCGTGGGCTACCGTTTCAAGGAAGCGTAAAGTCGAAGCCGCCGAGCCCGCTCGAAGGGTGAGACGGGCGAAGACCGAGGCGCGGCGATGAGCACGGAAGCGCAGCGCGACACTTTGTCGACGACGCCGACGCGGCTGTCGCGCGCCCGCTATCGCCTGCGCGCGCGCCAGCTTTGGCGCGGTTTCGTTTCGCGTTTCTCCTCCTCGCTCACGCGCCGCATCCTTGTCCTCAATCTCGGCGGCCTTCTCGTCCTCGTCGTCGGCTTTTTGTACCTCAATCAGTTCCGCGCCGATATTATCGACGCCCGCGTGCAGAGCCTGCAGACCCAGGGCGAGATCATCGCCGCGGCAATCGCAGCGTCGGCGGCGGTCGAGACTGATACGATCACCATCGACCCTGAAAAGCTCCTGCAGCTTGCGCCGGGCGAAAGCTCGCCGCCCTCCGACGCCGACGATCAATCGATCGAATTTTCAATTAATCCGGAGCGTATCGGCCCGGTGCTTCGCCGCCTGGTGACGCCGACCAGGACGCGCGCGCGCATCTATGATCGCGACGGCTTCCTGCTTCTCGATTCGCGCGCGCTTTCATCGCGCGACACGATCGCCCATTCGGACCTGCCGAGCGCCCCGGCGTCGGAGGAGAATGCGATTTTCGAACGCGCCTGGAACGCGGTGAAAAAGCGTTTCGCGCCGATCGAGCAACACCCCGGCGGCGACGCGCGTCTCGGCGACGGCAAGACGCCGCCGGAAGTCGCGAGCGCGCTGCTCAGCCATACGCAATCGGTCGTACGTTTGAATTCGGCCGGCGAGACGATCGTCTCCGTCGGCGTGCCGATCCAGCGACTGCGCGCCGTGCGCGGCGCGTTGCTTTTATCGACCCAAGGCGGCGATATCGACGCGATGATCGCCTCGGAGCGCTGGGCGATCCTGCGCATCTTTCTTGTTCTCGCCTCGGTCATGTTCGTACTTTCGGTGCTTCTCGCCGGCACGATCGCCGAACCTGTCCGCAAACTCGCCGAGGCCGCCGAGCGGGTGCGCCGCGGCATCAAGTCGCGCCAACAAATTCCGGACTTCACTAATCGCTCGGACGAAATTGGCCATCTTTCGGGCGCGCTGCGCGATATGACGCTCGCTCTCTACAATCGGCTCGACGCGATCGAAAGTTTCGCCGCCGATGTAGCGCATGAATTGAAAAATCCCCTGACGTCCCTGCGCAGCGCCGTCGAAATCTTGCCACGCGTCCGCGAAGGCGCGTCCAAGGACCGCCTGCTCGACGTCATTCAGCACGATGTCCGCCGTCTCGATCGCCTGATCAGCGATATTTCCGATGCTTCGCGTCTGGATGCGGAATTGGCGCGCGCCGACACGGCCTGCGTCGATCTTGTCGCATTGTTGCAAGCGGTCGTCTCTATGGCTCAGGACAGCCCGCGCCGGCGCGAGGTCGGCATACGACTCAAGATCGAGGAGGCCAAAGGCGCCCCGCAACGCTTTCGCGTGATGGGTCACGATTCGCGCCTGGCGCAAGTGATGACCAATCTCATCGACAATGCGCGATCCTTCTCGGCCATCGGGGGCGAAGTGCGCGTGACGATGCGTCGTACGCGCGTGGAAGGCCAAGGCGAGCGCGTCGAAATCAGTGTCGAGGACGATGGGCCGGGCATCCCGTCCCACGCGCTCGAGCGGATTTTCGAGCGGTTTTATACCGACCGGCCCGAACAGGGGTTCGGCCAGAACTCCGGTCTTGGGCTTTCGATCTCGCGACAAATCGTCGAAGCGCATGGCGGACGGATTTGGGCGGAGAACCGTCCGCTTTCTGCGGCGGCGCAAACAACGGCAGGCGATAGTGAAAGCCGGCACGGCGCCGGCGCCCGCTTCACTTTGTCGCTCCCTGCCGTTCCGTGAGCGACGTCACGCCGGCAATTGGCGAAAATATTCACGCCAGCGCCGTCGTGATTGGCGAAGCGGGAATCATTATTCGGGGACGATCCGGACGCGGCAAAAGCGCTTTGGCCCTTGCGTTAATCTCGATGGCCTCGGAGCGCGGATTTTTCGCCCGTCTTGTCGGCGACGATCGCATCATCGCGCAACGGCGCGGCGATAAGATCTTGATTACTGGCGCGCTTGCGGTTCAAGGCATTATCGAGCGCCGTGGCTTCGGCCTGGTAAAGGTCGAGTTCGAGTCGATCGCAGTGGCGCGGTTTGTCGTCGATTTACTCGATGAGAGCGAGGTTGCGGCGCGGATGCCGGAGGCGCAAGATGAGAGCGCCACGCTTCTGGGCGTGGAGCTGCCGCGTTTGGTTTTCGACGAATCCAGCTTGCCATTCGAGCGTGCGCGCGCCGTTCTCGCTGCGGTTGTCGACGGAGCGACAGTGACGACAAGTTTGTGACGACGATTGCTCATTTTGCTTGAATAATACGCCGCAGTGCACAAATATGCCGCGCTTTCGTTATGCCGAAGACGGCTGTCGGCGCGTTGGGCGCCGACTTTAGACCAACGGGTTGTTGATGATTGGAATGGTCCTAGTGACCCACGGCCAACTGGCGACTGGTTTTCGCGCCGCCTTGGAACATGTGGTTGGGCCACAATCGCAGTTCGAAACAATCGCGATCGGTCCTGAGGACGATATGGAGCAGCGCCGCGGCGACATATTGAGCGCGGTCTCTCGCGTTCAGGACGGCGGCGGCGTCGTTTTGCTCACCGACATGTTCGGCGGCACGCCTTCCAATCTCGCGATTTCGGTCATGGATGGCGGACGCGTCGAAGTGATCTGCGGGATCAATCTGCCGATGCTGATCAAACTCGCTTCCGTCCGAGAAACCGCCGACCTCGAACATGCGGTTGGCGAAGCGCGCGATGCGGGCCGCAAATACATTACTGTCGCCAGCAAAGTGTTGGCGGGAAAATGAGCGAGGCGGACGGTCAGGCGTCCGGCGACGACGATTGCCCGCCGCCGCCGCAATTCGCCGGCGCCCGTGCACGTGAGATGCTCATCGTCAATCGCAAGGGCCTGCACGCCAGAGCGACGGCGAAATTCGTACAATGCGTCGATCGTTTCGACGCCGAGATCAGAGTTACGCGTTGCGGCGAGACAGTCGGCGGCGATTCGATCATGGGCATTCTGACGCTCGGCGCCGCGATGGGTTCGACGATCACCGTTTCGGCGAGCGGAACTGAGGCGGAAGCGGCTCTCGACGCGATCGAAGCGCTTGTCGCGAGCCGGTTCGGCGAAGACGAGTAGCCGGCGATTCTCTGTTCGTTCGCCTACGCCGCCAGCGCAACCTTGTAATCCGCCTCGGTCTTCGATCGTACCTCCGCCTCGGTGACGCCATCGGCGAGCTCGATCAGCTTCATGCCGCCGTGGCCGTGCTTGTCGATGGTGAAGACGCCGAGGTCGGTGATCACCATGTCGATGACGCCGACGCCAGTCAGGGGCAAATTGCATTTATGGAGGAGCTTCGGCCCGTCCTTGGCTGAATGCTCCATGACGACGACCACTTTTTTCACGCCGGCGACGAGGTCCATCGCGCCGCCCATGCCTTTGACCATCTTGCCGGGAATCATCCAATTGGCGAGATCGCCGTTCTCGGCGACCTGCATCGCGCCGAGAATGGCAAGGTCGATATGGCCGCCGCGGATCATGGCGAAAGAATCGGCGCTGGAGAAAAAGCTCGTCGTCGGCAATTCGGTGATCGTCTGCTTGCCGGCGTTGATGAGATCGGCGTCTTCCTCGCCTTCATAGGGGAACGGCCCCATGCCGAGCATGCCGTTTTCGCTTTGCAGGACGACATTGACGCCGGGCGGAATGAAATTCGCCACCAGCGTTGGAATGCCGATGCCGAGATTGACGTAATATCCATCGCGCAGCTCCTTAGCGGCGCGGGCGGCCATTTGATCGCGAGTCCAGGGCATAGTTTCGTACCTCTAGGGAAGATGGCCGTCATTGCGAGCGAAGCGAAGCAATGACGGGAGGGATCATTGAGTCTGTTCCGACTTAAGCGGCCGCGCGCTTGCGCGTCGTGCGGTGTTCGATGACTTTGTCCTTCAACGCCACCGGCTTATGCACGATGCGCTGGATGAAAATTCCCGGCGTGTGAATCTGATCCGGATCGATTTCGCCCGGCTGCACCAGATTCTCGACCTCGGCGATGGTGAGCTTGGCCGCCGTCGCCATATTCGGGTTAAAATTGCGCGCCGTCTTGCGGTAGACGAGATTGCCTTCCGTATCGGCCTTCCAGGCGTGGACGATGGCGATATCGGCGAAGAGGCCGCGCTCCATCACATAAGTCTCGCCGTCGAACTCCCGCGTCTCCTTGCCTTCGGCGATGACCGTGCCAACGCCGGTCTTGGTGAAAAAGGCGGGAATGCCGGCGCCGCCGGCGCGGATGCGCTCGGCCAATGTGCCTTGCGGATTGAATTCCAGCTCCAATTCGCCGGCGAGAAATTGCTGGGCGAAAAGCTTGTTCTCGCCGACATAGGACGAGATCATCTTCTTGATCTGCCGCGTCTCCAAGAGAATGCCGAGACCGCCGCCATCGACGCCAGCGTTGTTCGAAATGAAGGTCAGGTTCTTCGCGCCCGACGTGCGGATCGCGTGGATCAGCGAATCGGGCACGCCGCAAACGCCGAAGCCGCCAGCCATCAATGTCATGCCGTCCTTGATGACGTCCGCGATCGCATCGTCCGCGGTTTTGTACACTTTGCTCATACAGATGATCCCCGGTGAAGGCACAAAAAGATTGCGCTGATTGCAGCGCTAAGACGCCATTGATTGCATGGCGGCAATTATGCGCGGGAGGAATTTGAACTCAAGGACGACCCGCAGGGTGGCCGCCGGAGGCGGTGCGCTTCGCGCATCCTTGACTTCAAATTCCTCCTGCGCACCCGCTCCACCAGGCAAACAATGAGGTAATCCGCTCTCATTTGCCATCTCTCGGCGGCAAGAGTTAGGTCACGCCCCCGCAAGACCAAGCATTTTTCGCGCCTCGCCCGTCGTCGCCGCGCGCGCGCCATGCCTCGCGCAGGCTGCGACCGCGACTTCGACCAGTTCGGCGTTGCTCCTGGCCAAGCGCTCCTTGGCGATGCGAATATTGTCCTCTAGGCCGGTGCGCAAGGCTTGGCCGCCGCGCGCGAGCACCCATTCGATCACTTGGCCTTGAAAGCGGCCGATGCCGGCGGCGGTCCAGGTCGCCTTGGGGATCACGCGGCGGCTCTCTTCGAGCAGAATGTCGATGATCCGCTCTTCGCAGGGCAGCGCGTTTTTGACGCCGAGGACGAATTGCACATGCGGGCTGTCGCCGATGAGGCCGCGCTCGATGAGGCGGGCGGCGGCGTGGATATGTGAGAGATCGAAGATTTCGATCTCCGGCTTGACCTTATGATCGCGCATCTTGGTCGCGAGGTCTTCGACCAGCGGCGGGGCGTTTTCATAGATGATCGAGGGAAAATTGACCGAGCCGGTGGCGAGCGAGGCCATATCCGGCGCGAGACTAAGCGGATTGCCGCGCGCGGCCTGGTCGCGCCCGCGACCGCCGGTCGAGAATTGCACGATCATGCCGGGGCAATGACGGCGCACGCCTTCCATCACCTGGCCGAACAAAGCCGGGTCAGAGGACGAGGTCTCGTCGGGGTTGCGGACATGAATATGAACCAGCGTCGCACCGGCTTCGAAAGCCTCGTGCGTCGATTCAATCTGCTCGGCGGGCGTGACCGGGAGCGCAGGATTGTCCTTTTTGCGCGGGACGGAGCCGGTGATCGCGACGGCGATGACGACGGGCCGGGGCATGGGTACTCCCGAGGATGGAGCGGCGCGCTTTGGATGCAGAAGGCGTTTGTCTTGAGGGTTTTAATGGATTGAGAGTGGGTTGGATAGGCGGGCGAGATTCACAAACATGCGGCACGGGCTCATTGACACGCCGCGTCCCGGCCCGCGCCGGCGGTCCGGAAGAGCGCCGCTGGCTCAGCGGCAGCTCTTCATTGATTGCTTGGTGGCGATTATGCGCGAGGAGAATTTGAACTCAAGGAGACGCGAAGCGTCCCGCCTTCGGCGGCGACCGCGAAGCGGTCGTCCTTGACTTCAAATTCTCCTCGCGCAACGCTCTGCCAAGCAACCAATGGCGATATCTGCCCGCATTCTCAATAAGGTACTTCTCAGAGGGGCATTACATAACGTCACGAATCTTCTTTGCGACCGTTTCACTTCTCGTAGCAAACCCCAAGGGTTATGCTAGCTACGTGCCGCGCGAATTCGAAAGATTAGCAGCGTCTATAGGACGCCATTAATGAAGTTCCGCTTGACATATGATGGTCCGCCGCCATCGTCCGGTAATAAGCCGAAGAACGATGCGAAGTGGGAGATCAGGAAAACCTTCCCGCCACAGTAAACGGACCTGTGGATGAGTCACCCCGCATTACGGGCGGTCGAGGACAACAGACATTTCCCTAAGACCGGAGGATCAACCCTCACGCAGGTCCATCACCAACATCCGGGACCTATTCGACCCCTGATGCGAGCCGATTTGCAAACACGGCGCATGGTTCCGTCCGCTTGTGAGGGAGACCTATGCTCTGCATTGCGGTCTAAAAATAAAGTTCCTGCGCCGAGAGCCGCCGGGGAAAGTCTATCAAGGCGGCGATTCAGACGGACGTATCAAGACATTGCTTGATGCGCTTACAATGCCACAGCACATCGAGCGGGTATTAGAGAAAACGACGAGAGCCAATGATCCGCTTTACTGTCTTCTCGAAGATGATTCCCAAGTTTCTGGCTTGGAAATTGAGAGCGAACGCCTGCTTGGCGATCAAAATAACGCTAAAGATTTCGCGAGGCTCGTTATTGAGGTCGATGTCCGAGTTCGCCAGGCAACAATCTACAACCACTCATTCCTTGGATGACATGATAACCTTTTTGAACGCACGCTCGAAATCCTTCGGATCGTCGGGCGCACCGTTGGATCTCAAAATCGGCTCGGAACTCGGCACGTTCAGATCACTCATCGACGGAGATTTCGAACCCGTCAGAGACCCTGCGCCTCTTAAAGCTGCTTCGTTCGAGTAATCTTCGGCGCATAGTCACTCACGCCCCCCGCTCCCTCCCGCCCGACGTCCCCTCTCGCCACCACGCCAGCACCAACGCCCCGAGCAGCGCCGCCAGCCCCAAGAACCCGATCGCCAGCGGGAAGGAGGCGACGCCGACGATGACGCTCGATTCGGTACGTTTCACGCCGAGGTACCCGGCGCCGCCGTAGCTCACGCCGGCATGCATGGCGACGATACTCGGGACATTGACGTCGCTTCCGACGCCCGCCGCAATACGGCGCGCCGTGCCGCCCGTCGCCTCGGCGATCGGGCGCAGATGCTCGGTCGTCGAGACGACTTCCTGGAATTCGATCGGATTGGCGGGGCCGACATTGACCAGAGCCTGGCGTTCACCATCGCTGATGCGATAGAGGCCGAATTTATCGACTTCGATCGTCGTGCGCGAGAGGCCCGGCTCGGCGGCTTTGAGCTGCGCTTTCACCGTCTCGCCGGTCGGGCCGATCACTGTCACTTCCGGCACGTCGCCTTTGAGGCTTTGGCGTTCGATGGTCAAAGCGCGGCCGCGGGCGCTGGCGCGGATCGCTTCTTCTTCGAGTTCCGGCTCCTTCATCAGCCAATGGGCGAGGCGGCGGAGAAGATCGAGATGCGGGCCGCCACCTTCAAAGCCGCGCGACCACAGCCATAGCTGGTCGGAAAGGAGAAGCGCGATCCGCCCTTTTTCGACGCGCGAGAGTACGAGCAGGGGACGATTGTCGGCGCCGTTGAGGATATTGACGCCCATCGTCGGCTCGGCGCCGATCTGACGGAACCAGGGGCCCCAGGCCGGCGGCGAGGATTCTCCTCCCGCAAGGCCGCGGGTCACCGGATGGCGCTCGCCTTCGGGCGAGATGGATGCGCGAAATTCACGCTCGATCACGTCGCCGTCAGGCTTGGCCGGCGCGATCTCGCCGAGCGGTGAGAAATACAGGCCTTCCGGCGTCGCATAGTCCGGACCTTCCGCCATCAAGACCGCGCCGCCCTGACGTACGTAGTTGACCATATTGTCGAAATAGATTTTCGGCAGGATCGACTGGCTCGAATAGCGATCGAGGATGATGAGATCGAAATCCTTGATCTTGCGGCCGAAGAGATCGGCGACCGGAAAGGCGATCAGCGAGAGTTCGTTGATCGGCGTGCCATCGACGGATTTCTCCGGCGGCCTCAGGATGGTGAAATGGACGAGATCGACATTGGCGTCGGCCTTCAAAAGATTGCGCCACATGCGCTCGCCCTGATGGGGCTCGCCCGAGACCAGCAGAACGCGCAATTTGTCGCGGATTCCGTCGATCGTGACGACCGCCTTGTTGTTGAGCGTAGTCAGTTCATTGGCGATCGGGGCGACTTCGAGTTCGACCACATTTGGGCCGGCGTGGTCAATCGAGACGGGCACTTTGATCGTCTCGCCGATCGACGCCTGAAGGGTTGCGACTTTCTGTCCGTCGCGGCGCACTTCGAGCGAGACGGGTTCGCCGGCGTCGGCGCTGTCGAGCACGCGGGCGACGATGGTCTGCTCCTTGCCGACAATGCCGAAACGCGGCGCCTCGACGAGTTCGATGCGCCGGTCGCGTTCGCCGTCATGACCGGTGATCAGCGCGTGCAGCGGCGCTTTGAAGCCGAGCGCGGCGGCGCTAGCGGGAGTGTCGTGGACGACGCCGTCGGTGATCATGATCGCGGCGCCGATCCGCTCCGGCGGCACATCGGCAAGTCCCGATTGCAGGGACGAGAACAACCGCGTGCCCTGGTTCTCACCGTCGTTCTTGCCCGCTTCGATGATGCGGGTCTCGACATTGCCCAGCGCGGTGAGGCGCTTCTGCACTTCGGCGAGAGCAGCATCCGTCTGCGCCATGCGATCGCCGATCGTTTGACTGTCAGAGCGATCGACGACGACGGCGACGACATCCTTCAGCGGCTTGCGATCCTCCCGCGTCAAAGAAGGGTCGGCGAGCGCGACGAGCAAGGTCGCGAAAGCAAGGCCGCGCAATAGCGCGCCGCGACGGCGGCGGAACAAGGCGAAGGCGACGAGGAACAAGGCGACGGCGCCCAAGCCCGCGATGACGGGCCAGGGCAGAAGCGGCGAAAAGGCGAGCGAATAGACGTTGTTCAATGCGACAGCCTATCGAGTATGTCGCGCGCGTGGACCTGGTCGGCTTTGTAATTGCCGGTCAGCGTATACATCACGAGATTGACGCCGCCGCGCAGCGCGAGTTCGCGCTGGCGCGGGCCGCCGGGAAAGAGCGGATAGAGCGGCTGGCCGTCCTCGTCGGCGGCCCAGGCAGCGGCGAGGTCATTGGACGTGATCACGATCGGCGAGACGCTGTCGCCGGCCCTGGCGGCGCGCACTTGCGTGTCGTTCGGATCGGGCGGCGGCAAGGCTTCGATCCAGGTCTGGCCGACCGTCGTGCGGCCGATGAAGCCGTCGAGCAGATAGAAGCTCTTGGTGACGACATGATCGCGCGGCACCGGCTCCAGCTCAGGGACGTCGACGCCGGCGAGGAGTTTGCGCAGCCATGCGGCTTCCGGCGTTTCCGCGCCGCCCGGTCGCGACGCGAGCGCATCGCGCGTATCGAAAAGGACCGTGCCGCCGCCCTTCATATAGGAGGCGATCCGCGTTACCGCGGCGGTCGGCGGCTGCGGTTCGCTCGCGACAATGGGCCAGTAGATGAGCGGATAGAAGGCGAGTTCGTCCTTGGCGGGATCGAGGCCGACCGGCTCGCCGGGCGATAGCGAGGTACGTTGGGACAGGATGCGCGAGAGCGTCAGCAGGCCGAGACGGCTTGCATCATCGACGGCGGCGTCGCCCGTGACGACATAGGCGAGATGAGTGGAGAGCGCGGCCTCTTTATCGCGCTCGGAGATTGGCGGCTGATCGGCCGCGAAAGCGGGGCGAGGCGGCGGCGCGAAGAAGAGTACGAGCGCGAGCATCGCCGCGCCGGCCGGACCGGCCCTGCGCCAGAGCAGCGCGCCGCCGATCCAAAGGCTCGCCAGAACATCGATCAAGAGACCGATGAAAGCCGCGGTCAGCAGCCAAAGGCGCAGATCGAGCGGCGCCGCCACGGCGAAGGCGTTGGTCTTCACGGGCAAACCAGCATAGTCGGCGAGCTTCAGCGCCTCGTCAGTCGGCAGCGTATTGACGGCGGTCAGCGCTTCGCCGGTTCCATAGAGCTGGGCGCGCTGGACGCGCCCAGCGGCTCGTCCAGCAGCAGCAGGCGCGGGCGATGCACCAGTGCGCGGGCCAACGCCACGCGCTGACGCTGACCTCCCGAGAGCGTTGCAGGCCAATCGTCGCCACGGCCTGCCAGGCCAACCTGGTTCAGAGCTTGCATTGCACGCTCTTTCGCATCAGGGCCGGCCAGACCCAAAGAAACGTTGTCTGCGACTCGCTTCCAAGGCAGTAGTCGTGCGTCCTGGAACATCAG